>JAICSB010000080.1 GCA_025937115.1 Pseudonocardiaceae bacterium
CACGCACGTCGAGTGAAACGTCGACACCCACATCACTGCGGCGCGCCGGCCGACCAGCGCGGTGACCCGCTGCCTCATCTCCGCGGCTGCCTTGTTCGGGAAGGTGATCGCCAGCACCTGCCCGGCGGTGACACCGCGCTGGGCGAGCAGGTAGGCGATGCGGTGCGCGAGCACTCGGGTCTTACCCGACCCCGCTCCCGCGATGATGAGCAGCGGGGAACCGGCGTGCTCCACCGCCGCGCGTTGCTGCGAGTTCAGCCCGGCGAGCAGGTCCTGCGGCGGGGCAGCGGTAGAAGCACTCATCGTGGCGACAACGGTACCGGGAGACACTGTCAGTCTCAGCGTGCACTGCACGCGCATTTCTCGGCAATGTGCCCTGCACACGGACCCACGCCATAAGAAGTGGACGGCGGAGCCCGCAACGTGGCAGACTTCGGGTCGTGATGAGTAGTCACCGCTTTTTCTACGGGTACCGAATCCGGTGCCCGTGATGGTGTGACGCTCACACACAGACCACCACGACGCCCCGGAGTCCACGGACCCGGGGCGTCGTTGCTGCCGGGGAACGCGGGCCCGGGACAGAATCGGGAGATCACCGAGATGTCGCAACACGCGACCAGCGCGACAGCCCCCCCGGTCGACGCCCGTCACACCGACGGCCGGGACGACGACACCGTCACCGACCTCGCCGCGCTGCGCACCGAGATCGACTACCTGGACGCCGAGATCCTGCGGCTGGTGCAGCGACGCACCGCGGTGTCCCAGGCGATCGGCGCCGCCCGCCGAGCCGCCGGAGGTCCGCGGGTGGTGCACGGCCGCGAGATGGCCGTCCTCGACCGCTACCGTGAGCTCGGCACCGAGGGCCATGAGCTGGCGATGCTGCTGCTGCGCCTCGGGCGTGGTCGGCTCGGCCACTGAGCACCTGAGCACCGCGGCACCGCCGTCGCCCATCAAGGCACACTGGCTTCATGGTGCTCAATCTGATTGCTGTCCTCGCCGCGCTGGCTGGCTTACTCGCCGCGGTTGCGCACGGCGGATATCTCGCGATGCTCGGGGCCGCCGCCAACCGGCGGTCCGGGGGCGAACCGGTCAACCAGTACGTCCGCAGCCGGGTTCCGGTAGCTGCGGTCACCCTCGGCGTAGCGTTACTCGCGCTGTTGCTCGCCACCGGCGGCCCAGCTGCCGACATCCTGGCCATCCTGGCCGGAGGGGGTAGCGGCATAGTCGGCTACCAGGCCCTGCAGAGCACCCGGACCCGATACCGCAGCGGCGGCTGACCTGCTGGCCGGTAGCGGTGGGCACCGCCCGTCCTGCTGGAGCTACCGAACACCGATGCCCTCGGCGCAGGACGGGCCGGTCGGTAGCGAAGGACTTAGCCTGAGGTGGTGAGCGAGGAGCGCCATAGGTGAATCCCGATAACCGGCTCGTCGCCGGTCGCTACCGTCTGGAGCAGCGCGTCGCCACAGGTGCGATGGGCGCGGTCTGGCGAGCGCACGACGAGCGGCTCAACCGTACGGTAGCGCTCAAGGAGCTGCTGATCGCCCCCGGCGTGGCGGATGCGGAAGCGCAGACGGCCACGGACCGGGCGATGCGCGAGGGCCGCATCGCAGCTCGGTTGCAGCACCCGCACGCCATCTGCGTCTACGACGTGGCTCTCGACACGGGCACCGGCGCCGGCAGCCAGCTGGTGCCCTGGCTGGTGATGGAGTACCTGCCCTCGCGCAGCCTCGCCGCGGTGCTCGCCGAGTACGGGACGCTGGCGCCGGACGAGGCGGCCAGGATCGGCCGGCAGGTCGCTGCTGCACTGACCGCGGCCCACGAAGCGGGAATCGTGCACCGGGATGTCAAGCCGGGAAACGTGCTGCTCGGCGCAGACGGGACCGCCAAGATCACCGATTTCGGGATCTCCCGGGCCAGCTGGGACGCCACCGTGACCAGCACCGGTGTGCTGGCGGGCACCCCCGCCTA
Source organism: Pseudonocardiaceae bacterium (assembly GCA_025937115.1). The sequence continues at coordinate 1,969 of JAICSB010000080.1, forward strand.
CTTCGCTCCCGAGGTGGCCCGTGGCGAGGCGCCTGGACCCGCGAGCGACGTATTCTCGCTGGGCTCCACCCTCTACGTCACGGTGGAAGGCGTACCGCCCTTCGGGGTGGACGACAACACCCTGGCGATGTTGCGCACCGTCGCCGAAGGCCGGGTACGGCCCGCGCAGCAAGCCGGGCCGTTGTCCACCGTCCTGATGCAGTTGCTGGCCGACGATCCAGCGGCGCGTCCCACGATGGCGCAAGCAGTGGCGGCGCTCGGCGCGGTGGCCACTCGCTCCGTACCCCGACCGGCAACATCGCAGCCGCTGCGCCCGCCCACCCCCGCTGCCCGCGACTCGGCGATGCTGACCGCAGTCGACCTGCCCGCCAGCCCGCCGCGCGGCACCACAGCCCTGCGCAGACCATCGGCCCACGGGGTTCTGTGGTGGCGGCGGCCGGCGGTGTTGTTCGCCGCCACCGGCTGCCTTGTGGTGCTCGCCGTCGTCCTCGGCGTGGCCTCGCAAGGGGCCGTGCCTACCGCCGGACGTGGCCAGCTGGCAGTAGCCACCCCCGCAACTCCGCCGGTTCCCGACGTCAATGCCCTGCCCAAGCCGGTACCGGCCACGCCGCCACAACCAGCTGAAGCGCTACCAGCGCAGCTGGAGCAGACGGTCCGCACCTACTACGGCTTGCTCCCTCAGGACACCACCGTGGCGTGGCAGTACCTCGGCACCGCGGAACGCGCTCAGGGCTTCGGGCACTACACCGAATTCTGGAACGGGATCAACCGACTCAGCATCCGTGGGCCGGTTTCCGTGCAGGGCAACACCGTGCTGGTGAATCTGGTGTTCGAACCGACGAACCGGAATCGGACCTTGGAGCGTTACCGGCTCACCATGGGTAACTCACCCGACGGCCGGATGCTGATCCAATCGGCCGCGCGGATCGGCGGGTCCACACTCGCCGCTGCCGCGAAACCCGACTCGTGAGTAACCCCCTTTGGGGCTACACCAACCGGCGGTCGGTTGCCCAGCGGGACAGTTCGTAGCGGTTGGACAGCTGGGTTTTGCGCAGTACTGACGAGACGTGCGTCTCCACAGTCTTGATCGAGATGAACAGCTCTGCGGCGATCTCCTTGTAGGCGTAGCCGCGAGCCAACAGCCGCAGCACGTCACGCTCTCGGGGGGTGAGCAGATCCACCTCCGGGTCGCCGACCGGCGCCGCCCCGGGGCGTTGAGCGAAGGCGTCGAGGACGAAACCAGCCAGCCGCGGGGAGAACACCGGGTCGCCGGCGTGCACCCGGCGCACCGCCGTTGCCAAGTCCCGTCCGGAGATCGTCTTGGTGACGTACCCGCGGGCTCCAGCCCGGATCACCGCGATCACGTCCTCGGCCGCGTCAGACACCGACAGCGCGAGGAACACCATGCCAGGCGCTTCGGGGCGGACCCGGCGCAGCACCTCCGCGCCGCCACCGTCGGGCATATGGACGTCAAGGAGCACGACATCAGGGCGCAGGTGCCCGATCCCGGCGACCGCCTCTTGCACTGATCCGCCTTCGCCGACCACCACGACCGGCGGCCCGTCCGGGTCGGCGGCACCGGCGCGGGTCAGCTCGGCGTTCACACCAGTGCGAAACAGCGCGTGGTCATCGACCAGGAAGACCCGGATGGCGCGGTCCTCGCTCGTCTCGGCAGTCATGCCTCTTCTCCGCCCTTCCGGCGAGCGACGGCCAGCTGGACCTCAGTGCCTTCACCGGGCGACGTGCGCAGGGTCACCGTACCCCCGTGGCGTTGCATCCTGCCGCGAATCGAGTCGGTCAACCCGTGCCGATCGGCAGCAACGGCCGCCGGATCGAACCCAGCGCCGCGGTCTCGGACGAAAACATGCACCTGCCCGGGCTCGACCTCGGCATAGACGCTGACCTCGGCGACCCCGGCATGTTTGGCCGCATTGACCATCGCCTCCCGGCTGGCTTGCACCAGCGAGGGCAGCGGGTCCTCCAGAGCGCAGTCGCCCACCACGACGACGTGCATGGCCACCGCGTAGGTGTCCTCCACCTCGCCGGCGGCGGCGTGCAGCGCCGCGGCGAAGGCGGGCGCCGCGGCGTGGCCGTCGGTGTCGCTATGCGCCACCGTACCATAGCCCTGCGGTCCGTAGAGCCAGGAACGGAGCTCCCGTTCCTGGCCGCGGGCCAGCCGGCGGACCTCCCGGGCCGAATCGGACTGCTGCTGGATCAACGCGAGCGTCTGTAGTACTGAGTCGTGCAGGTGCGCGGCGATCTCGGCCCGCTCCTCAGTGCGAATCCGGGCCCGACGTTCCTCACCCAATGCCCGCATCAGCCGCAACCACCAGGGCACCGTGAGCACGGCCACCCCGACCAGGGTCGCGGCGGCGGCGAGCAACGCGAACCGGAACTGGCCTAGGTTGCCCTGGTTGAGCAGGAACACCGCGATCCCGCTGGTGACCAGCGCGATCCCGGCCAGCACTCGGAGCAGCGCCATCCTCCCGCCCCCGAAGAAGGCGCCCGACAGCACCCCGGCGCCACTGCGCCAGCGGGTCCGTTGGCTGGCGTCGGCCTCCCGCCAGACGACGCCGGCACCGACCAGGGCGATCCCCAGCGGCCCGGTCACCCAACCACCCCACGCGGTGCCCCACGCGGCCCCGGCCAGTGCCAGTCCCCCGCCGAGCAGGACCAGACCGACCGCTTGCTGCCTGTCCCGGGTGGAGCTCGGTCGCCGGGCACCCGCCTCCGTCGCCGGCAGGAAGCCCCACAGCAGTGCGTAACCGACCAGTCCAGCACCGCCGAGACCGGCGAGCGCCACGAAGATCACCCGTACCCACAGCACCGGCACGCTGAGGTGCTCGGCGATCCCGCTGGACACCCCGGCGATGACCCGATCCGACCGATGCCGGCACAACCGTGGCGGCCCGGCGACCGGCTGCGCGCGCTGCCGGTCGCCGGTCACCTGATCGGCTGGTGTGCTCACGTAGTCATGGTCACACGCGCGGGGTTGCCAGGGGTATCAGGGTCGACCCCGGTGTCCCCCCAATCCGGGGCGGATCAGGGTGACCCCTGATGGTGGTCGCCGTCGCTCAACGTCAGGCTCAACGACGTGAGCGACATCAAGGTGCAGGACACGGTACGGGACCTCTGGGCCACCAGGCCGCGCCGGCGAACCGACGATCGGAAGGTCGCCGGCGTCGCGGCGGCGATCGGCCGTCGGTACGCCATCGATCCGGTGTTGGTTCGGGTGGCATTCGTGGTGGCCACCGTGTTCGGTGGTTCCGGAGTGCTGCTGTACCTGCTGGGCTGGCTGCTGCTGCCGGCCGAGGGTGACCCGGCCTCCGGCGCCGAGCGAATGTTCCGACGAGGGCGCAGCTCGATGTCCGCAGCGCTGACCGTCGTGCTCGTTCTGCTTCTGCTTGTGGCGACCACGGCAGTGCTCAGCGGCCGCGCGTCCGGTGTGCTGGGACTCCTCGTTGCGTTGGGCGCGCTGGTGCTCCTGCACCGCTCTCGGGCCGCCTTGGGTGAGATTCCGGGGTCGCAGCCGACAACCTCCGCGGCACCGGCCCCGGCCGAACCCGCAACGGCCGCGACCCCAGCTACCAAAGCTGCGGCGCCACCGGTTACCGGCACAGCGACCGATCAGCCTGCTCCACCGGCGTGGGACCCGCTGGGCGCCGCACCGTTCGCCTGGGATCTACCGGAACCCGCCGCGCCGCCGCTGCCCGCCCCGCCGCAGGGTGTTCGATCCAAGGTCACTCCGATCACGCTCGGGCTCGCGCTGCTGACTGGCGGCATCGCCCTGGCATTCGCGCCTGGGCTCTCGGCCGCCGGGATCGCCGCACTGCTGTTGGGTGTCGTCGGGCTCGGCCTGGTCGTGGGCGCCTTCATGCAGAGCGGTCGGGGACTGGTCCTTATCGCCATCCCGCTGGCTCTGCTCACCTGGGTGCTGCACGCCGCACCAGCCGCTGGCTTCAAGGTCGGCGGTAGCTACTGGGACCCGGTCACCTCCGCCGAGCTCCAGCCGCGTTATGCGGTCACCGTGGGCAACGGCCGGCTGGATCTCACCGGGCTACGGTTGGCCCCCGGCCAGACCGTGCGGACCAGCGTCAATGTGGGGATCGGGGAGACTCACGTCTTGCTGCCCCCGAACATCGATGCCCAGGTGAGCTGCCAGACCCAGGTCGGGCAGGTCGACTGCCTTGGCCAGACCAGCACTGACCGGGTGGACGTCACCGACAACGGACTCGACGGTCCCGGCGGTGGCAAAGTGATTCTCGACGTGCACTCCGGCGTCGGCGAAATACACGTGGAGCGCGAAGCATGAATGAGGCTACCAACCCCGAGACTGTCCCAGGACCGCGTCCCGACGACGAGGCACCGGCACTGACCGCCCGGCGCGGGCCCGACCTGCTCACGTTGGTCGCCGGGCTGGGCTCGCTGGGGATCGCGACGACCGCGCTGCTCGGCGGCGTCACCTGGCTGCCCGATGTGGACGGCCGCTGGGTCCTCGCCGCGTTGGCACTGCTCGTCGGCCTGCTACTGGTAATCGGCTCCCTGCGCCCCCAACACCACTGAGCATCGACCCAGCCGTCACGTTTCGACCAGCCCCACAGTTCCCGAACTACACAGGAGAGTTGTCCGGGGACCGCCCAACAGCTCTCCTGTGTAGTTCGGGAGGCTCAGAGCACTGCGGAACCCTGAGACTCGATGATTTTCACTGCGACGTGCGCGACCAGCCGGTCATCCGGATCACCTAGGGCAAGTCCGGTGATCGACTCGATGCGGGCTACACGGTAGGCGACGGTGTTGGTGTGCAGGTGCAGCATCCGGGCAGACTGCTTGTGGCTGCCGTGGTGATGTAAGTACACCGACAGGGTGTGCACCAACTCGGTGCGGTGCTCGGTGTCGTAGTCCAGCAACGACCCGAGGACGCCGCGAGCGAAATCCATCAACTGCTGCATATCGCCGATCGTGCACAGCAGCCGATAGATGCCCAGCTCGTCGTAGCGGACCAGCTGCCCAGCCCGACCCAGCCGCAGCCCGAGATCGATCGCCCGCTCGGCTTGGCGCACCCCACGAGGAACCAGCTCCGGGAAGTTCACCTGCTCGCTCACCCCGCAGGTGGCGTTCTGGAATAGCTGGCACAGTGCCGCGAATGCGGTAGCACTGGGATCACCCGGGACGATCATTACCAGGGCGCCGTCGCGCTGCGCGGCGGCCGCACCCGGCAATATCGACCCGATCCGCTGCGCCCAGTCCAGCTCCGACGGTGGCGGGCGCAGCATCGCGATGCGCATCACGGCGTCATCACGCAAACCCAGCGAGCGGGCCTTTCGCCGAGCATCCTGGGCGTCCAGAAAATGGCCCGAGACCAGGGCGTCGACCACGCTACTGCGGTAGCGCAGGTCCAACTCGGCGCTGGTCTGCTCATGGGCCAGCGTCAACGCGAACAGGGTGGCCGCATAGGTGATGGTGAGGAACTCCGCGTCGTCGGGCGCTACCCCGTAGCCGCTGGCCGCGGGCCCCTCATCGAGCACCAGCAGGTATCCCAGGATGGTCTCGCGGACGACGACAGGGGTCACCAAGCAGGCCTGGTCCAGCAACGAGCCGGGGATCGCCGGAATCCGCAGCGGCCGCCGCGCGGCTTCCAGGGCGCGCAGTAGCCGGTCGACGCTGGGATCGGTGCGGTTCCATCGCAGTCCCTGCAACGAACCCGACCCGCCGGCCTGGGCCCGCAGCCGGAATCCGGTGTCCAGCAACACGATTCGCTTGCCCACCAACCGGGCGAATACCTCGGTGAGCCGGACCGGGTCGGCCCCGCCCAACGCCGCGTCAGCCAACTCGTCGCAGACCGCCATGGTCCGCCGGTAGATCGAATTCTCCCGGGACAGGCCGCTGTGCTCGGCGGCGGCGCCCCGATCGGGAACCGGATCGTAGGCCCCCGCGCTGGTCACGGCTTCGCCTGGAGCTGCGACCGCAGCTCCGTCAGGGCGCTGACCAGCTGCGCCGCCAGCTCGTCGGCCCCGCTCGGTACGTGCACCACGACACCGGAGATCAGGTTTCGCAACTTCTCCACAGCGCCCACCGCGTGCTCGATGGTCTCTGTGGGGTTGTCCCGGTTGCGCTTTGCGGCAGCTAGCACAGACAGCGGGATCGACCCCTCCGGGACCTCATAGGACAGCCGTTGCAGGGTCTGGATGTCTTCGAAAGGCGCCAGCGTCGCGAGCACCGGAAGGCTCACCCCGCGGGCCCGGAGTGCACCGAGCGCCCGGCTCGCCTCCTCGACGTCGTAGATCACCTCGGTGACCAGGAAATGCGCCCCGGCGCGCAGCTTCGCCTCGACCCTGTCCAGCTCATGGGCAAGATTACTGACCGCGGTGCCCAGCGCGGCACCGATGACGAACCGGGTGCGCTCGGCGATGGCGACACCCCGCCAGTCGATGCCGTCGTTGAGCGCGGCGAGCATGGACACCAGCCCGACGGAGTCGACGTCCCAGGGCGACCCGGATCCAGCGCTGGGGTAGTCGCCGGATACCCGCACACTGCCGGTTCGGCACACCACCATCCGCAGCCCAAGGGCGTGCGCGCCGAGCATGTCGGCCTGCAGGGCGGCGAGGTTGCGATCGGCGGCCTCCACCGGTAACAACACCGCACTGCCGACCCGGTCGCTGAGCACCACGGCGGCGCCCACCGGGCTGATCCGCGCCGCCGGCGGGGCCGCTTCGATGATGGCCAGTAGTCCCGCACCGGCCGCGCGCAGCGTGGTGGCCCGCTGCAGGAACTGCGGTAAATGCGGGCCATTGGGAGCCTGCAACCCGACGGCGACGACCAGCTCGCCGTCCCAGGGCCAGCCAGCAGCCGGCTGCGTCAGCTGGATCTCGGCCGGTGCGGCGGGCCGCGCCACAGCGCGCGTGGTCAGGCCCCGCTGGGCCGGGGGCAGCCCGGCGATCGCGTGCGAGATCGCCCGTACATGGGCGGGTGTCGTCCCGCAGCATCCACCCACCAGGGTGGCCCCGGCTGCGACGAATCGCTGTGCGGCGTCACCGAAGTAAGCCGCGTTGCGCGCATAGCGAAGTTGGCTACCGAGCCGTTGGGGCAAGCCGGCATTGGGCTGAACGGAGATCGGCAGGCCGGTGGCTCGGGCCAGCTCATCAACCACGCCCACCAGCACGGCGGGACCGACCGTGCAGTTAGCGCCCAGTGCAGCCACCGGCAGCTTGGCGAGCACGGCAGCTGCCTCCGCCGGATCCTCGCCGCGCAGCGTCCGGCCGTCGTCGCCGAAAGTCAGCTGGGCGATCACCGGCAGGTCACTCTCCGACGCGGCTACCTCGACCGCCTGCACCAGGGACTCCAGATCGCCGAAAGTCTCCAGGATCAGCAGGTCAACCCAGTCACCCAACGCAGCGATCTGCTCACGTAGCGTGTCAGCCCGGGCACTCGCGGGTACCCGGCGCACCGCCGGAGCGCTGACCGCCGGCCCGACCGACCCGGCGACCAGCACCGGGTGCACAGCGCGCTGGGCTGCCTCCCGGGCCAGCCGAGCGCCCGCGATGTTGATCTCTGAGACGCTGTCCTCCAGCCCCGCTGCGGCGAGTCGCAGGCGGTTCGCACCAAAGGTATTGGTCTGCAGAATCCGGGCGCCCGCGCTGACATACGCGGCATGCAGGTCCCGCACCAAAGCCGGACGCGATAGGTTCAGCTCGGGTAATGAGCGGTCCAGGGGCACCCCGGCGGTATGCAGCATCGTGCCCATCGCGCCATCGCAGACCACCACCTGGCTGGCGAGTAGCTCCGCCAGCACCGTGCGGGGCTGCTGTGCATCCACTGTCTCGCCTCCTGGTCGCCAGACCTTGGCAGTTATTCGGGAGCGAGTCCGTGCTTATCGAGCAGCAGAATGCCGAGCTCGCGGGCACGAGCTGCGGCTTGGGTGTCCCCTTCGGCTCCGGCGATGATCGATCCCTTCATCAGAATGTGCCACTGGCGGGCGAACGCATCGGGATCCGCCACGCCGGCTTCGGTCGCGAGCTCACACAGGTATCCGCGAATGTTCGCCAGGTGCAGGACACTGGCCTGGCGAACCGCGCTGTCCCGGTTGGCCACCTCGAGCAACGTGGTAATAAAGGAGCAGCCCTCGAAGTCCGGGCGGGCGAACCACTCACCGAAGATCTCGAAGATGGCCAGCAGCCGCTGCACCGGGGTGTCGCCCCGGCGCTGAGATTCCGCGCGGACCCAGCCCACCGTCCACAGCGTTTCGCGACGCTCGAGGAAGGCGAGGATAAGATCATCTTTGGAGGCGAAGTTCCGGTACAGCGTCATCTTCG
>JAICSB010000060.1 GCA_025937115.1 Pseudonocardiaceae bacterium
ATGAAGCTCACCCACTGGCGGTCTTGCACAACGGTGATGGTGTCGCCGGTGAGCAGGGCGCCGCGCCCGCCGGATCCCGCCGGCCAGTGCAGCACCGCGGCACCGTCGAAATGGCCGCCGATTCGGGCCAACGTCACGCCGGGGACCGGCGTCACCTCGTCCGCTTCAAATAGCTCGATACGTGGTGAGGGACGCTGGATCCAATCCCGATCCGCGGTGGGAATGAGGATCGGGGCATCGAATGCGTCCGCCCATTCGACGCACGCGGCGTAGAAATGCGGATGTGACAGGCAGATCGCCGCGATGCCCCCGCGTCGGGTGACTTCCTCGAGCGCAGCATCGTCGAGCAAGGAGACGCAGTCCCAGAGCACATTGCCCCGCTCGGTGCAGACGAGCAGCGCTCGCTGTCCAATCGCGAAGGATGGGGAGGTCCCGATCCCGAGTAGGTCGGTCTCCTCTTCCCGGAGGTCGCTGGCGCGGTCGCGGGTGAGTTCGGTGCCGGTCGTCCACCGCTGGCCCTCCCATCCGACATACTGCCGTTCGTCCTCGCAGATCGGGCAAGCTGGCGGCGGCTCGGCGGTGTCGGCTTGTTGAACACCGCACGTCACACAGATCCACGCGGGCATATCGAGGTCTACTCCTTCGTCCTAGCGTTGACGTTGCTTCACCAGGTGGTACATGTACCCGATGGCTCATCGGCAACACATCGAGGTCCAGGTCCATACCCGCGCCAAGGCCAACGCCGTGTACGCGCTGCTGCGGGACGGCACGAGCTGGCCGAGGTGGACGTCGATCGATTCATTCGAGCTGGAACGGGCCGGGGAGCGCGAGCCAGAAGGACTCGGTGCAATCAGAATTTTTCGCAAAGGGACGGTGGCTGGCCGAGACCAGATCGCCGAGCTAATCCTCGATCGCAGGTTCAGCTACCTGCATCTGTCCGGGCTGCCTGTAGAAGACTATCGTGCGGACGTCGATCTCGAACCGAATGCAGAAGGGACTATAATCCGCTGGCGCGTTTCGTTCTCGCCGAAGGTGCCGGGGACCGGTTGGGCGTTGCGGTGGGGGATCGAGCGATTCGTCACGCAGTGCGCGCGAGGTCTGGCTGGCTATGCGCAAACCGCCACGGTCGATGACCGCTGAGGGGTTGCGCGCCGCTGTCGACACGCTGCGCCTGGTGGATCATCACGTCCACGGTGCCATGGTGGGCGATGTCGAAGGTGCTGCATTCGAGGCTGGCTTCAGTGAATCCCCGTGGCCGCCACCGGTTGGCACGACGCACCTCGATTCCCAGCTGGGTTTCGCCGTCCGGCGCTGGTGTGCGCCGGTGCTGGACCTACCCTCGCATGCGGACGCCACTGCGTACCTGGCTCGTCGGCGCGATCTCGGTGCGCAGGAGGTTACCCGCCGGTTTCTCGCCGCCACTGGCGTCGGGTGGTTCCTTGTCGATACCGGCTGCCGCGCTCAGCAGACTTTGGGACCCGAAGGGATGGCGGCCTGCTCCGGTGCTGTCGCATCAGAGATCGTGCGCCTGGAATCGGTCGCGGAAGAAGTGGCGGCCAGTGGCGTGGATGCGACTCAGTTTGCCGACCGGTTCGCCTCGACGTTGCATGAACGGGCTCGCAATGCAGTGGCGTTGAAGTCCGTCATCGCCTACCGGTACGGCCTTGACTTCGATCCCGAAGCTCCCAGCCTCGGTGAGGTGCGCCGCGCCGCCGGGCAGTGGCTCCGGGGAGTCGAAACCGGCGAGCCGCGGCTGACTGATCCGGTGCTGCTGTGCCACCTACTCTGGGCCGGTGTCGAACGCGGCCTGCCATTGCAGTTCCACGTCGGATACGGCGATCCCGATCTCACTCTGCACCGCTGCGACCCGTCGCTGATGACCGACTTTCTTCGCCTGGTACAGGACCGCCAGGTGCCGGTGATGCTGCTGCACGGCTACCCCTATCACCGCACCGCCGGGTACCTCGCCCAGGTGTTTCCCCATGTGTATTTCGACGTCGGATTGGCGGTGAACTACACCGGGGCGCGGTCTCGCGCGGTGGTCGCGGAGTCGCTGGAACTGGCCCCATTTGGGAAATTGTTATTCTCCTCCGATGCGTGGGGACCGGCCGAGCTGCACTATCTCGGAGCTGTGCTGTGGCGACGCGCCATGGCCAGCGTCCTAGGCGAGTGGGTGGACGCAGGCGACTGGTCGAATGCCGACGCCGTGCGCGTCGCGCACATGGTGGGCGCGGACAACGCCACACGTATCTACCGCTTGCAGGAGTGACGCTCGACGTCGTGAACTCGGCAGTACCGACATCTCAAGTTCCCGAAAAGGTCGGTGCTGTCGAGTTCACGGCGACCCTTGGCGGGTTCGGGCTAGTAGTGCCCTGCTGAGGCCTGGTACCGCGACGGCGAGCCGACGGCGGCCTGGCACTGCCACGCGGCGGGCTAGCACGTGGTACTCGGCCGCCTCGATCTCGTCGAGAATGCCACCGTAGAGCCGAAAGGCGGTGGCTACGCAGGCCCGGGACACCGGGGCCAGCATCGGAATCCCCGGCGCCGCCCGACGGTAGATCGCCCGGGTTCGCGCGACCAGGTAGGCCAGCGCGCGGCGCACTCTCGGATCGGGGCGCCCGGTGCTGCGGCACCAGCCCAGTAGCTCCCGGTTCACCCCGAAGGACGCCAGCTCGTCGGCGGGTAGGTAAACCCGTCCGCGATCGAGATCTTCCCCGATGTCGCGGAGGAAGTTGGTGATCTGAAAGGCGACGCCCAGCGCGGCCGCGTGCGGCTCAGCTCGCTCCCGGGACACCACTGTACCCAGCACCGGCAGCACTTGCAGACCGATCACGGCTGCCGAGCCGTGCACGTAGCGGGCCAGGTCGTCGAAGGTCTGATAACCGGCCACTCCGCCCTGTTCCACCGGCCGATCCATCTGCATCGAGTCCATGAAGTCAGCGAAGTGCTGCGGATCGATCTGGTAGCGAACCGCGGTGTGCACCGGCGCTGCCAGCACCGGGTGCGCCGAGTGACCCCGCGCCAGCCCGTCGAGCAACTGTTGCGCCAGCACGTCGAGCTCCGCAAGGCGCTGCGGCCACGGCCGGGTGTCGGCCAGGTCGTCGACGATCTCATCGGCGCACCGGGCCAGCCCGTACAGCGCGTGGATCGCCGGCCGTTGCCCCGGCGGTAGCAGCCGGGTCGCCAAAAAATAGGTGCGGCCGTGCGCCGCGTTGAGTTGCCGGCATCGGGCATACGACGCGCGCAGGGCAGGCTCGGTGATGCCAGCAGCGTCGAGCTCACGGCTCATGCCGCCACCGCCGGCACCGGATCGCTGCGCTGCTCGCCCTCAGGCAGGTCAAGCGTGTCGTGGCGCAGTAATGCGGCCCCCGCGACCAGCGACACCGCCACCATCGCGAGCTGGTAAGGCCAGTCGTTGAACGCGCTTTGCCCAGTGGGGTAGGTGCACAACACCAGCCACGTCGAGGCCGCGACCACCCACGCCAGCGAACGTCGCGGCCAGGGCAACGCCGCGCCGAGGACGAGAGACCACGTGAGGTACCAGGGCAGGGTGGCGGGCGCGAGCAGGGCCGCCCACAGCAGCGCCAGTGCTGCGCGACGCACGGCCGTCGGTCCGCCGTCTCTGGCCAGCCACCACTGCCGAGCCATGACGAACAAGAAAACCACGGAGCCCAGCAGCCGGCAGACCATGATGAACGGGCCTTCGCTCAGATGCCCGAACGGTGCCGTCAGCGCGTGCGTGAGCAGCCCGGCCGCGGTGGGTAGCGACATCCAGTTGACGATCAGCGATGGTGCGTTCAGCGCTGGGATCCAGCCCAGGCCTACGCCGGACAGCATCGTGATCGCAGTGAATACCGTGGCGAACACCGCGAGGCTGCCCGCGCCAGCGCGCAACAGTTGCGCGCGCCGGTCACCAGGAAGGTGGGCTGCCCAGATCCACACCAGAAACGGTAGCGCGATCCCGGCCGATGCCTTCACCGCCATCGCCGCGGTGACCAGTGTGATCCCGGCAACGTGCCGGCGCACCAACACCAGCAGCGTGCCGGTAGCCAGCAGGCCGGTCATGAGCAGATCGTTGTGCGGCCCACCGACAAGATGCACGACAGTCAACGGGTTGGCGATCACCAACCACAGTGCGACGGTGCGATCGCCGCCGAGCTGGTCGGCCAGCCGGGGCAGCGCGTACGCCAGCAGCGCCAATCCACTCAGCAGTACCAACCGGATGCCGATCACACCCAAGATGAGGTCTTCGCCGGTCAACCGGTTAATCGTCTTCGCGATCAGGATGAACAGCGGGCCGTAGGGTGCTGGGGTGGTCTGCCATACGTAGTGGACGTTGTCCGCGATAGCTCCTGGCGGCAGCTTCGAGGGCCCGAGTTGGTAGGGATCAAGCCCGCGCAGGGCTAGCGCACCTTGGCCCAGGTAGCTGTAGACATCCCTGGTGAACAACGGTGGAGACAGCAGCACGGGCGCCGTCCACACCGCACTGGCCAGGCGAACCTGCTGGGCGGTCGCGGTGCCGCCGCGCACGTCGCGTCCCAGCCGTACCCAAGCCCACAGGATCATCCCGACGCCGAGGTAGAGCGCCACGGTGGCCAGGTCGTGGCCGTGCCCGTAACGGATCCATGACAATGGTCCGCCGCTGATCATCGGGTCGTGGACCAGGATTCCACCCGCTCCCACCGCCATGGTGGCCACGAGTACTGAACCGACGAATCCGAGCAGCACCGTGCCCGACAGCAATCGGCTCAGGCGTGGCCGGTCGAGCCCAATCGTCGATGCCACCGTTGGTTCAGCCGCTCATGGCGGTGCTTCGGCGGGCTCCGGTCGTGGTGATCCGAGCTGCGGCGAGCTTGCCGGAGATGATCGCGGTGGGGACACCCACCCCAGGCGTCGTGCCGCATCCGGCGAGCACGACGTTGGTCCGGCCGCGCACCAGGTTCGAGGGACGGAACGGTCCGGTCTGGGCGAAGGTGTGCGCGGCCGAGAACGGGGTCCCGACGGCAAGCCCCTGGGCCGCCCAATCGGCGGGAGTGACCAGCTGCTCGACCTCGATGGCGTCGTCGAGGTCAGCCAGCCCGCGCCGCTCCAGCGTGCCGACTAGCTCATCGCGGTAGGCAGATCCGAGGGTGGCCCAGTCCAGCGGCGCGGTGTGCAAGTTGGGGCACGGCGCGAGGATGTACAGCAGCTCGCGTCCGTCAGGCGCCAGGCCCGGGTCAGTGGCAGTGGGCCGGGTGACCAGCAGGGATGGGTCGGTCATGAGCTGCCCGCGGTAGATGATCTCGTCGAAGGTCCGTTCCCACTCGTCCCCGAAGAAGATCGTGTGGTGGGCCAGCCCCGCCCAGCCCGAGCCGCTACCCGGGCGAACTCCGGCGTGCAGCACTACCGCCGAGGGTGACCAGCGCAGCGGCACCAGCCGCTGTGGCGCGCGACCGAGTAGCCGGTGCACCACCGGAAGGTCGGGCGTGAGTACCACCGCATCGGCGCTGATCCGTTCGCCGTCGGCGGTGTGCACCGCGGTGACACGCTGCCCGAAATGCTCGAGCGAGCTCACCGTCGTGTGATAGCGGAACTCAGCGCCTGCGTCGGTGGCGGCGTCGGCCATTGCCTGCGGCACCGCCTGCATCCCGCCGCGCGGGAACCAGACCCCGGCCACCGTGTCCATGTAGGCGATCACCCCGTACGCGCCGAGCGCGCGCTGCGGGGGCACTCCGGCGTAGAGCGCCTGGAAGGAGAAGATCCGTTGCAGCCGCTTGTCGTGCAGGAATCGACCGACCTGGGGGCCCAGCCGGCCGAAGCCGCCCAGCGCTGCCAGCGTGGCCAGGTCTTTGACAGCGTCGCGGCTGGCGACGAGGTCCAGTGGGGAGTCGAAGTTGCCGCCGATGAACCGGCCGATCTCCACCTGGTACAGCCTGGTCAGCCAGCGCCGTAGCCGCCGGTAGCCGTTCGCTTCGGCTGGGCCCGCCACCGACCGGATCTCCGCCTCCATGGCGTCGGCGTCAGTATGCACGTCGATCACCGACCCGTCGGCGAAGCGGGCCCGGTAGGCTGGGTGCAACGCCACCAGATCCAGCCGGGCGGCCAACGAGTCACCCACCGCGGCGAGCGCTTCGTCGACCAGCTCCGGCATGGTGAACACGGTGGGGCCGGTGTCGAGGCGATAACCGGCGAGCTCGCTGCGACCGGCCCGACCGCCAGGATGGGGCTGGGATTCCAGCACGGTCACCCGCCGACCAGATCCGAGCAGGTGCAGCGCCGCCGACAGCCCGGCCAGTCCGGCGCCGACGACGACGACATGATCGGTGGGTCCGGGCACGGTGCGCACGGGTGCACGTTACGCCGGGACTCGCAGCCGACCGCTGTCGCCTTGGGCAACCCTGTCGCCGTCAGCGCACTCGGCAGGTGGCTTGGGCGGCGAGCTCCGCCAGCCGGGCTCCCGCCGGCTCGGCCAGCTCAGCGGCACGCAGACTGCCCAAGGCTGAGTTCGTGAGCGTGGTGATCCGGCGTTCGACCTCAGCCACCGCGCCGAGCTCGATCAGCAGCTCGCGGACCTCGGTTACGGCGTTCTCGTCGATGTGCGGATTGCCGACGGCGCCGCGCAGCAGGTCGGCGGCTCCGGTCTGGCGCTTCTCGTCGGCGGCGCGTAGGCCGTAGGCCAGCAGCAGCGTCCGCTTGCCCTCGCGCAGGTCGTCGCCGGCGGGCTTACCGGTGACCCGTGGGTCACCGAACATGCCCAGCAGATCGTCGCGGAGCTGGAACGCGACGCCGATGTCCGCCCCGAACCGGCGGTAGGCGCACACCAGGGCGTTGTCCGCTCCAGCGATCGCCGCACCCAAGTGCAGCGGGCGCTCAACGGTGTAAGCCGCGGTCTTGTACCGGTCGATCCGCAGCGCGGTCTCCGGTGTCTCGTCGCCGCTGGCCTGGGTCACCACGTCGAGGTACTGCCCGGCGAGCACCTCGGTGCGCATGGCCTGCCACACCACGTGCGCGCGACCGAGCTGCTCGGGCCACAGATCCGACCCGCGCAACATGTCATCGGCCCAGGCCAGCGCGATATCACCGAGCAGGATGGCGGTGGCTGCACCGAATCGTTCCGGCGCGCCCAACCACCCGGCCGCGCGGTGCTGGGCCGCGAAGTCGACGTGCATGGTGGGTGCGCCGCGCCGGGTGGTGGAATCGTCCATCAGATCGTCATGCACCAGGGCGCAGGCCTGGATCAGTTCCAGGGAGCTCACCGCCTGCAGCACTGCCCGAGCTTGCGGGTCGTCGGGGGATCCGCCCGCTCCTCGCCAGCCCCACCAGGCGAACGTCGGGCGCAGCCGCTTGCCGGGGCCGAGGACGAAGTCACTCAGCGCGTCCACCGCGGCGACGAACTGCGAGTCGATCTGCGCGGCCTCGTCGCGTTTGGTCTGCAGGAAGCCGGCGAGTTCGCGCCGCACCTCGGCGCGAAGGTCCTGATCGAACGGATGCACCTGCTGATCCTCCGCCAGACCAGCGAGGGACCGAGTCCCGGCTCCACGGGTGGCGTTCCGCTGCGCCATCGAACCTCCAGCGATCGTGGTGACGACACTGCGTAGCCAGGCACGCACTCTCCGTGCATGCCGACGATAGGGCCTATTCGTG
Organism: Pseudonocardiaceae bacterium; assembly: GCA_025937115.1. The sequence continues at coordinate 7,624 of JAICSB010000060.1, forward strand.
CCGATACTTGCCCGGGTTCGGTCGCGGCGGGATCCCGGTTCAGTTTGGCCCGGGTTCCGTTTCGCCCGGCGGGCCCGGGCGCCCGTCATTCCTGGCTAGGGTGGGGTGCATGACGGCCGTCATCGACCGGCTCGGCGGCGACCGCCCGGTGTTCTCAGTGGAGTTCTTCCCGCCCCGCGACGACGCCGGGGAGAGCCAGCTGTGGCAAGCACTGCGTGATTTCGAGCCGCTGGACCCAGCCTTCGCCTCGGTGACTTATGGCGCTGGGGGTGCTAACCGGGACCGCACCTTGCGGATCACCGGGCGGATTGCGCAGCAGACCACCGTCGTCGCGATGGCGCACCTCACCGCGGTGAACCACTCAGTGGCCGAGCTGCGACAAGTGATCGACAACTACGCCGAAGCCGGGATTTCTAATCTGCTGGCGTTGCGTGGTGATCCGCCCGGTGATCCGCTGGGGGAGTGGGTGGCGCACCCGCGGGGCGTGCACTACGCGGAGGATCTAGTCCGCCTCGCTCGTTCGCTCGGCGACTTCTGCGTCGGCGTGGCCGCTTTCCCCGAGTGCCACCCGCGGTCGATCGACGTCGACTCTGACGTCCGGTACCTGGTGGCAAAGCTGCGTGCCGGCGCTCAGTTCGCGATCACCCAGATGTTCTTCCACCCGGAGGACTACCTCAGACTGAGGGACCGGGTAGCCGCCGCGGGTGCGGATATGGCGACGGTCCCGATCCTGCCGGGGATTATGCCGATCACCTCGCTGCGCGGTGTGCAGAAAATGGCTGAGCTATCGGGCTGCACCATACCGCTGGCGGTGCGTGACCGGCTGGCCGCGGTAGGTGACGATCCTGCCGCGGTGCGCCAGGTAGGTATCGACGTTGCCAGCGAGTTGTGCGAACGGTTGCTCGCTGAGGGTGTGCCGGGACTGCACTTCTACACACTCAACCGGTCCGGTTCCACCCAAGCGGTACTCGCCCGTCTCGGCATGGCGCCCGGCCGCCCGGCCGCCGTCGCCACGCACTGAGTTGGCGGCCCTTAACCGCTGCCGACTTCGGTCACGCTAGAGCGGCAGCGTGCGCGCCAGTACGGCGAAGTCTCGGGAGTCCCCGGTGAAGTGGTAGTGCCTCAGCAGATCGGTGAATCCGAGCCGGCGGTAGAGCCGCCATGCTCTGGTGGGTCCCTCGGGAGTGGACAACAATGCGCGCGGGGCATCCACCCTGGACAGTAGCTCGGTGAGCAGCGCCTTGCCGATACCCCTGCCCTGGGCGTCGGGACGCACATGCAGTTCGGTGAGCTCGAAGTAGTCGGCGAGCTCGCGCTGTGCACGGCGACGATCGATCAGCATGAGCCCGCGTTGAACCTCGTCATGCCACCACTGCCCAGGAGCACCCCGGTAGCCGTAGCCGATGCCCACCAGGGCGTCTGCGTCGAAGGCAGCCATGCACAGCCAGCCGTCCCGCAGCATGTGTTCCAGCCACATCGGACTCCGGTGCCGCGCCGTGCCGGGCGGGTAGTGCATGGCCGTGACATAGATCTGCAGCGCCTCATCAAGGTGCATGCGCAATTGCGGAGCCGTCAGTTCAGCCAGCTGCGCTGGCTCGCGGATGGGCATCGCGGTCACCGCTGACCTCCAGTGTCGACCGATGTCGGTGCGAAGCGGGTGCCGTCCACAGAGTGCACGAATCCTATGTGATCACGCCAGGTGTCGAGCCGCTGCGGTGGAGATTGGCACTTGACGCAACCGTGGCTCAGGGGGTTATCCTAGGAGAGCATCGAACATATGTTCGAACAACGCCCGGCGGTGGGGCGGGGGAAGCGCACCGCCGCCGGGCTCCGCCGGCTTCCCCACGGCGGAGTCGACCCATTGCCATCAACCCGGGTCGCCCACCCCGACTCCCGACCAGGAGGCCGAAGTGTCCGTCGTTGCTGCCCTCACTACAGCTCCCGTGCCACGATACTCGAAGCACGAGGGGCCGAAATACGAAAGACGCAGTTGCCGGCTGCCCAGCGCACGCATCCTATTTGAGCAGGCTCGGCAAGGACTGCTTGATGCCGAGTACGCCGCACATCCAGTAGATCGTTACGTCCAGGCGCACCTCGCGGCGCTGCGTGCGGCCGCCGCCGTGTTGGCGGCACGGGCCCGACCGCGCAATCGCGCTCAGCCGATCAGCGCGTGGGCGCTGCTGGCGACAGTCGCGCCGGAACTCGCGGAATGGTCGGCGTTCTTTGCCGCCAGTTCGGCTACCCGGGCAGCTGCCGAGGCCGGTGCACATCGGCTGGTGACGGTTCGCGATGCCGACGATCTGCTCCGGCAGGCTCGCGAGTTCCTCGACCTTGCACGGCATGCGGCGGCGAGGCCCTCCCGATGACCGCCCCGCGGCCGTTGATCGACTACGGCCGGATGCTCGACGTGATCGGAATCGAAGGTGAACTAATGCTCAGGGCGGCCGTCTCAGCGTTGCCGTCCGCGGCGCAGGCCGAGGTGCCAGGCTGTCCTGATTTCACCATGGCGGAAACCCTGCGGCATGTGGGGAGTGTGCACCGGGTGACCACGCTGTGGGCGCGAGACGGCCGTCGACCCGAGCAGTGGCAACGATCACCGTCGGACAACGATCTAGTTGGTTTCGTACGAACCGGTCTCAGCGAGTTGCTCGCAGAACTGGGTCGCCATGATCCCGCCGAACCGTGCGACACGTGGTGGCCCGCCGACCGTACGCATGGCTTCTGGTGGCGTCGGATGGCTCACGAGACCACCGTGCATCGGGTCGACGTCGAAGCTGCTGCTGGCGGCCCGGTCCATGCCATCGATCCCGAGCTGGCCCTCGACGGCATCGACGAGCTGCTGTTCGTGTGGTTCGGGTACCGCCTCGGTGAGCTGGGAATGTTCTCGCCTCAGCAGGGTTCCGTCGCCCTGTCCGCAGCGGATCGCCGCTGGTTGGCGATCTTCGAGCCGGGCCGGTCCATCGCTCGGCGAGTCGAGGAGGCCGACGCTCGGTCGGCGGACGCCATGGTGAGCGGAGATCCCATGGAAATCTACCTCTGGTCCTGGGGCCGGCTGCCCGACCAGTCGGTCCGGATCTCCGGCGATCAGGAGGCAGTCGGTCAGCTTTGGACGCTGCTGCGGCCCGCAACGCAGTGAGCCGATCAGTTGCTCAGGCGCGTAGCCGCAGCCCTCGGGGCGTGGCGCGAAACCCTGCGTCGCGCAGCAGTTCGGCCAGCGCAGAACCCAGTGCCGCCTCGCCGTCTGCGCGCTCTACAGACAGCGAACCCAGCCAGCCTTGGTGGACCGCGCCGGCCAGGGCGTCTACAGCGGTGCGCAAGGCGGCGGTGTCCTCCGTGAAGGACAGTAGCGATCGGCCCCCGCGTTCGACGTACAACACTGGGACACCGTCTACCAGGACGGCCAGCGCTCCGGCCTTGCGCCCAGGTCGATGCCGTAGGTCGCCCACCGTGGACGGCCACGGCAGGGCCGCCCCGTAGGGCTGGGCGGGGTCGGTGGCGGCAAGGACCACCGTGGCTGCACTGGCTTCGCCGGGATGGCCCACGGCGCGCAGCCGGTCGATGGCGCCGGGGACGGCGAACTGCGCGGCTCCGAGTCCCTCGACGACGTACCCGCGTCGGCACCGGCCGGACTCCTCCATCGCCCGAAGCACCTTGTAGACACCGGCAAAGCCACCAGCGACGCGTTCGGTCTCCAGTGCTCCCCTGGTGAGGACCCCGTGGCGCTCGAGGAACGTCTCCGCCCGGGCATGCGCCCGGCGGGTGGGATCGAGGTTGGTCGTTGCCGGTTGGTGCACGGGTGACAACG
>JAICSB010000275.1 GCA_025937115.1 Pseudonocardiaceae bacterium
CGGCCCGCTCCGCACACCACACGACCACCTGGGCCTGGGCATTGGCCAGATCGGTGAACGTCTCCCCGGCCCAGAAGTTGCCGCGGACGTACTGCACGGCCCGCTCCACCCGGGGCTTGGCCCACGTCGTCGACTACACCTGATCCCGACGATCGGTACCGCCGTGTGCGGGTGACCCACCGGTTCCACCCGCTGTTCGGACAAGACTTCGAGTTCGTCGTGCACCGCCACAACTGGGGTGAGGACCGGGTCCATCTCCACGACGAGAACGGGCAGCTGTTCTCACTGCCCGCAGCGTGGACCGATGTCGCGCCGGTGGATCCGTTCGTTGGCCTCGCCGATGGCCGCTGCCCGTTCACCACTACGGACCTGGTGGCTCTGGCTGATCTGGTCGACCGGTTGCGACCGGGGCTGGATCCCGACGCAACCGCCAAGCAGATTATGCCGTGAACGCCAAGGGAATTACGCCGCGAGCGCTCGATCACCCTGCGCACTGCCGACCGAACACCTGCTGGTGGTTCGTCATTAGGCACAGGTCAGATCGGTCTAATGGCGGCGTGTCACGCACAACTCCCTTTCATTGTGCGGCATAATTTGTCTAACTCGGTTGTTGATGGGAGACGCGATGGCGATCCGGGAAGCGGTGGAAGACCCGAAGGTGACGGCGTTGCGGGAGACACGATGTTTGAACCCGCATCCCGAGCAGGTGCGCGACGAGGCGTTCTTGCGCGAGGAGTTCTTCGATGCCCGCGACGCGGTGCAGGTCAAGTACGAGATGGTGCGCCGGGTGGTGGTCGAGGGTGACTCGGTCACCGCCGCCGCGGCCGCGTTCGGGTACTCCAAGCCCTCTTACTACGCCGCCGCGGCGGCGCTGGCCGCCTCGGGGCTGGAGGGGTTGGTGGCAGCCAAGCCTGGGCCCCGTGGCGGCCACAAACTCACCGAAACAATCCTGATCTGGGCACACGAGCAGCTGGTGGCCGATCCGGATCTGCGCCCCGCCAGACTGGTCAAACCCATCGCCGCCCAGTTCGGGGTGCGCGTGCACCCCCGCTCGATTGAACGCGCGCTGGCCCGCCACCAGGAGCGTCCCAAAAGCCACTGACCAGGCCACCCCGGGTGGCATCGACGAGCAGCCGGCGCCCGCAACGACCCCGGCGCTTAGCCCGCGCGGCGGAGACGGGCTGGACGTGGGCTACGAACACCTGCGAGAGACCGCGCTGCACGCCCGCGCCGAGGCGTTCCCACTCGGATTCGCGGTGCTGTGCCGGGGCGGGGTGACCACATGGCGGCGCACCCTGCGCGGAGGGAGCAGCCCGCCCACCACGACACCAGCACCCATCCCGCGCACCGTCGCGGCGCCCGCCGGCCCCCGCCACATCCCGGCCGCGTTACCGACCGCGCTGGCCACCGAACTCATCCACATCTTGGCCGCGGTCGCTCTGGCCGAACCGACCCCCGACCCGCTCCCACCCCCGCTGTCAGCGATCCGAGGAGATCCCATCGATGTTCACCGACACCGCATCGTCAAAGGTTAGCGCCGCGCACCTGAGCAGGACCGCGTTGCTGTATGTCCGGCAATCCACGATCCGCCAAGTCCTGCACAACACCGAGTCCGCGGTGCGCCAGTACAACCTGCGTGGCCGGGCGATCGCGCTGGGCTGGGCCGATGACCAAATCAGGGTGATCGACATCGACCAGGGCCAGTCCGGTGCCTCAGCCGCGGACCGGGAAGGGTTCCAGCAGTTGGTCGCCGAGGTGTCGCTGGGTCGGGCCGGGATCGTGCTCGGGCTGGAATGTTCCCGGCTGGCCCGCAACTCCGCGGACTGGCACCAACTCCTCGAGCTCTGCGGCATGAGCGGCACCCTGATCTGCGACGAAGACGGCCTCTACGATCCGCGCACCTTCAACGACCGGCTCCTGCTCGGGATGAAAGGCCAGATGAGCGAGGCCGAGCTGCATTTCATCAAGGCCCGGCTGCGCGGCGGGGTGCTGTCCAAGGCCCGCCGCGGTGAACTGATCACCCCACTACCGGTCGGGCTGATCCACGACGGCACCGGGCACGTCGTCCTCGACCCCGACACCGCGGTCCGCGACGCCCTGACACACCTGTTCACCACCTTCGAAGCGACCGGCTCGGCCACCGCATGCGTCAAAGCGTTCAACACCGCGGCCCTGCCCTTCCCCTGGCGACACCGCAAAGGACCACGCAAGGGCGAGCTGGACTGGAAACCGCTGGCCCACCACACCGTGCTGCGCGTGCTGCACAACCCCCGCTACGCCGGCGCGTTCACCTACGGCCGACACAGCCACACCACACAACCCCATGGCAAGGCCACAACCCGGCTGCTGCCCCGCGAAGAGTGGATCTCCTTCATCCCCGACGTCCACCCCGGATACATCACCCTGGACCAGTACGACGCCAACTGCGCCCGCCTGGCCGCCAACGCCGCCGCGCACGGCCTCGACCGCGCCGCCGGCCCGGCCCGCGAAGGCACCGCCCTGCTGCAAGGGATCATCATCTGCGGCCGCTGCGGGCGGCGGATGACCGTGCGCTACCACCAGCGCGCCGGCAAGGACCTGCCCACCTACCTCTGCCAGCGCGACGGGATCGACCACGCCCGCCCGATCTGCGCCACGATGCCCGGCCATGAGCTCGACCAGCGCACCGGCGAGCTGCTGCTCGACACCCTCACCCCACTGACCGTCGAGGCCGCGTTCACCGTCACCGCCGAGCTGGAACACCGCGCCGCCGAAGCCGACGCGATGCGCGCCGCGCACGTCGAACGCGCCCGCTACCACGCCGACCTCGCCCGCCGCCGCTACCTGGCCGTCGACCCCGGAAACCGGCTGGTCGCCGAAAGCCTCGAAGCCGACTGGAACACCACGCTACGCGCCCTCAACGACGCCCAACACACCTACGACCACGCCCGCGAGCAGCAACTCGGGAAGCTCACCGACACCCAGAAAGCCAGGATCCATCAGCTGGTCACCGACCTACCCGGCATCTGGAACGACCCCACCACCCCAGCCCGGGAGCGCAAACGCATCGCCCGACTGCTGCTCACCGACGTCACCGTGACCCGCACCCCCAACCAGATCACCGCGCACCTCCGCCTACGCGGCGGACAACACCACACCCTCACGCTCCCGCTGCCCAAAACCGCCTGGGAACTCCGCCAAACCCCACCAGCGACCGTCACCGAGATCGACCAGCTCCTCGATCACCACACCCACGCCGAGATCGCCGACATCCTCAACCAACGCGGCCTCACCAGCGGCGACGGCCGCCCCTTCCACGCCTTGATCGTCCGCAACATCCGCGACCACTACCAGCTGCCCAGCCGGGAGCAACGCCTGCGCGCCACCGGATTGATCCCCCTCGCCGAGATCGCCACCCGCCTCGGCGTGTCCACCGCGACCATCAAGAACTGGTACCACGCCGGACTTGTCGGTGGCCAGCGCTACAACGACAAGAATGAAGTGCTCTACAACCCACCCGGACCCAACCCGCCAACCCCGCACCAAGGACGACGCCTCACCACCCGCTGACCTGCACAAACACGACATCCTCATCCAACGAACCGAAGGGGTGCAGTATGCAACCTCATCCTTGTCCTGAGGCCGACGCACCCGGGCCGGGTCGGTACCGAACCCGGCATGCTGGGCATAGTCCAACCAACCGCTGCTCAACCGCGGGTTGACCGCGTCCGGGTCGGTGACCACGGCCTTGAGGTTGTCCGGGATCAGGACCTTAAACACCCCTCTGATATGCGGGTCTCGTTGTCAAGGTTCTGATCGTGTGTCGGGCGGGTCATGAGGCCTCCTCGTCGAGTCGGGCGAGCAGCCCGTCGAAGATCTTCTTTCGGCCGATCTGACCCTTGTTGGCGGCGTCGTCGCGCTGGTTCTGCAGGGTGGGACGGAACTCGATGGTGGTCTGGAAGAACGTGCACGACTCGCAGATCGACTCGAAGTGGCAGTCCATCCCGATCGGGCGGGCGCAGTAGCCGTTCCCGAGCATCCGTCGGTGCATTTCGGCGCGCAGCTTGCGCATCTCGGCACCCTCGGCGTCGGCGGGCAGCTGCTTGGGCGCCTCGTAGAGTGCCTCGACCTTCTCCGAGACGGTGAAGTACTCGTCGGCGACGGTCCGGTCGGCGATCTTTGCATAAACGAGAGTCATGTGAAGTGAGCGATGACCGAGCAACGCGGCGATCGCTTCCAGCGACATGCCTCGGTTGATCGCCTGAGTTGCCAGGGTATGCCTCAGTCGGTGGGGGGAAACCTGGCTGATCCCGGCGGCCTCAGCGGCCTTGGTGACCGCGGCATCCACCCGCGAGACGGGCATCGGTCTACCCTGTTCAACGAAGATCAGCTTGCTGCGCAACCCTTCTGGTCTCCCTGCGAGCCACTGGTCGAGCAGTTCCTTCAGCTGCGGGTGCAAGGGGATGTAGCGGTCGGTGTGCAGCTTGCCGACCGGCACGTGCAACCAGTAGGCAGAGCCGATCTGCACGACTGCATCGGTGGTCAGCCCGAGGTACTCGCCCTTGCGCATGCCGGTGCGGGCGAGAAACTCCACGGTCAGCCGAACGAATGGGTCCTCATCGGCGCGGGCGGCCTGCAGCAGCTTGGTCGCAGCGGCGTCGTCGAGGAAGCGAGGCAGGGTCTCGTCGGGGATCGGCATGTCCGAGGCCAGCACCGGAACCCGCGTCGGCGCATCGGCGGCTTCCCACTCGAGCAGCCGGGTGAAGAATCCGCGCAGCACACAGAGCCGATCCTTGATGGTGTGGCGATGCAGCGGCCCTCCCCGCAATGCCGGTCGCTCGGCCAACCAGCACTTGTAGGCCTCAACGTGTAACCGGCCAAGATCGGCGACGCACTGGGCCGCAGGGTCGCGTTCGGTGACGAAGCCGGCGAACTCCCGCAGCGTGGCCTCGATGTTCTTCACCCGGCCAGGCCGCAACGTGGTTGCCACTTGATCCAGGTAATCCCGCATCGTCGTGCGCATCCGCTGCGGCACCTTCGCCCACCCCGCAGCCCGCACGTCGGCCTTGGTTTGGCCGCGCTTGCGGGGCAGTTCGTCAGTGACCCCAGCGTGAAACAGCGTCGCCTCCAACCCGAAGATTGCGGTGGACAGACCATGGCGCGAGTCGTGCCCGTAGCGGTCGGCCGCAGCCAACAGC
>JAICSB010000116.1 GCA_025937115.1 Pseudonocardiaceae bacterium
AGAGAGCCTCGTTTGAGCGGACTGGTGAGTTCGGCTAACCACGGATCCCACCCGGTTACGACTGGGTGGGGCGTCGGCTCTCCTGCTGTGGCTCAGATCGCCAGTGCACTCCTCCAGCTCGATCGGGGGAGTGGTGCAACCGGTCGGTATGCCGGGTCAACACGGCGTCAATGCCTCTGGCCGGATCGCCTCTGGCCCCAGAGGATTCAGCTACGCCTCATCCCAATTCCAACCCTCCGGTAGGAGCACTTGGCGCGATATTGCCGGAACACATGCAATCGCAGACGCGGGGCAGGAGGCAGCGAGTTTGGGCATGCCGTGGCAAAGGCGATTTCGGCAGCAACGCGTACTGTAACGCACTATAACTCAGTGTGATAGTGGCATGCAGGCGATCATGGCCAGCTGGTGTACCCAGTGGCGATAGACTCCCAGATTGCAGGACACGCAGGCTAGTGCGACAAGATCGATCGCTCCCTGGGCTCTCGGTGCTGGTCGGGCTGCTGCATGCACGTTGAGCACCAGCGCGCCAACGCCGTCCGGTGCACTGGTGTCAGCACTGGCGCGGACGTCATCGGCCAGCGAGCGGCCGTCGGCGGTCGCTAGAGGCAACCTCTGCGCTATGGCTATTAGTTCGGTCGTAATGGGCGCCGAAGGGGTGGTGTCGTCCCGGGGGCTACTCGGCGGAGCGTCGGATGGTGTCGATGAGTATGTCGATCAAGTGGCGGCGGGTCCGCGGGCTGATGCCGTTGAGCACCGCCTGCAAGCGTCTGGCGGTATTCAGGTCGGTGTCGCCGACTATCGGTTCGGCCTTGGCGGTGAGGGTCAGCTGGACGCGCCGACGGTCCCGCGGGTCCGGCGTGTTGCACACCAGCCCGGCGCGGGTCAGCCGATCGACCATCGCGGACGTCGCCGCCGCTTTGGTCCCTAGAAACTGCACCAAGCCAGTGACGGTAACCGGTGCCAGCGCACTGATCAGGTGCAGCGCGCTGAGCTGTAACAGCGTCACCCCGCGGCCGGCCCAGACGGCGGGGCTGGCGGCGACCACCACCCGCAGGTGGGCCACGAGCCAGTCGACATCCTCGGCGGTCACCAACCCCGCGTTGCACCCCACCACCACACCATCAACACCGGGCGTCGCAGTAATGCTGACGAGTGACACACCGCTGGGGTCAGCTCCCCACTGTGCGTGCTCATGACCTGCCGCCATGTGATCTCCCCGGCCAACACCGACACTTGTCAGCCACCGGGGTCTGGGGCGGCACCGCCCTCGACTCGTGCTCCTCGAAGCAAGCTGCGGGCATGAGAGCTGACAGTTACTTTACAACGCTCATCGGCCAGCAATCGACTCCGTCATCGAAGTGAACATCCACCGCGACACCAACGTCGCCGGGTCGTGCGGGCCAGGACGCCATCGGCGCCCGTAGCGCCGCCGGAGCAGCGTAGGTAAGGACGATCCTGGGGACGGGTGAGGGGACGGAGACCCTTGGCTATGACCGCCTCAGCTGGCCCCGGGATGACCCGGGGAGAAATCTGGCCCCACTTGGCGACACGTGGCCGCGCCCCGGGCGGAACCGGCGTTGCCGCCCCGCAACCGCGCGAGGGCGACCACCGGCGCGGCCAGCGGTGTCGACACGGTGGCGACCAGCGCATTGAGCCCACGCACCAGCAACGACTTCGAGGCGATCTTGGCGTGCCCGAACGCCGCGCCCTGCTTTGTGGCCCCGTACACCCGTCGCTGCACCGAGTCGACATCGATGAAGGCCAGCGTGTCGGCACCCGGCAGCAGAGGTGTCCGCACCGCGAGTCGGGCCAGCACCCGCCGGTGCACTGCCACCAGCTGGCGCACGTTGCCGTGAGTGAAGGCCCGCAGGAACGAACCCAGCGTCGAGGGGGCCCGGATCCCGCCGAAGGTCGCCGGGATCGCGCCGTGCCGCAGCAGATCCATCCCGTCGATGCCGTCGGCGCCGGCGATCATGCCGGCTACCAGCGAACCGATCTTCACCCCCGGGTTGGCGCCGACTTTGGCGGCCACGTGCACATGCTCGGTGACCAGGTCTTCCAGACCAACGTTCTCGGCCAGCCGCATCGCCGGCACCAGCCCGGTGTGCGACACGAGATTCGGGTCATCGAACGTCGCGTTCGTCTTGGCCGCAGTGTGCAACAATCGCATCTACGAAGTGCCCTTTCGACAGTGGGTTCCAGAGCATCAGCAACTCCGATTCTCCCAGGTCAAAGGGCACTTCTCCTATTACGACACGCCCCCGGTCACAATCCGGACGGTGGATCCAGGCTGAGAGTGTGGTGGGCGCATAGGGCGCTCCTTGCCGCATTAGGGGATGCGCTGACCGCTAGACGGGCAGACTCTCCCGTGCAACTCCGATAGCGACCGGCCTCATAATCAACACCAGCATGGCCGCACACTCAACCGATGTCATGTGGGACCCTGCGTGGCGAAGGTGAACAGCATCGATCTGCCGGTTGAGCAGGGGATGGCCGCGCAGTCACTACGGTGCAACTCGACCTCGGCCATCATCGCCTCAGGCTGCCGTTGATCTCGTCTCGGTGATGGTGTGAAGGATGTACCGTGAACGTGTTGGGGCCGGGTCGCCGGTAGCGGAGCGGGAGACGTGCCCGGCCTGCGGCGCGCGGAGCGCGCTGCCTTGATTACCTAATAGAGGCGCTTTCTGCAGCACGCGGGTGCCCGACTGCGCATCCGTTGAACCTGTCTTCTCGCGTCGGCACGCGACGGTGATGGAACCGGCCAGCCGCCAGGAGCCCATGGTCGGGGCCACGTGCTCAACCGGCGGCTGGCCGGGATCGGGAGCTCATAGGTCAGCACGATTGCTGCGGCTCGCCCAGCTACGTGTACTTCTCACGGAAACTGGGCGTACGTGGCGGGACTGTCGCCGCTCGCGAAGTCCGCTAAGAACAGGAGGCTGCAGTGCTCGCACGGGGTGCCGGGGGGTGGCTGGTCGTGTTGATGGACGGCTGTCGGCAGCGGATGCCCGCATCGTGCCGGGAGAACGCCGGGGGGATGCGCGCCCGTCAGGGCGATCAGGTGCACGCAGGCATCCATCGGAGACAGCACCCAGCGCGCTGAGCGGGTCATCCCAGCCACTCCGTGAGGATGCCGAGCAGAGCCGTTGCGGCCTGCTCGTCCAGCCTCAGCACACAACAGTTCGCGGCGTGCGGGTTAAGCACGATGATTCCGTCTTCCCTGGTTACCAGAAGATTCGTGAATCCCACCGCGCCGTGCGCTTGACAGGTGGTCATGACCACGCGACGGTGGCTTCGCCGCGCGCCGTGCTCGGTGCGCTGAAGCGAATCCATCGGTGGGCTTAGCGGGGCATGCGGGGCGGTCACGTCAAACTCGCACGCGCGTTGATCGCTGCGGCCGCGTACTCCGGCGAGATGGAGGTAGGCATCATGAGGTCGGTCACGGCGGTGACGGTATTGGGGTTTGAAGATCATCCCCAAGGATGTTGCGTGATGTTGCTCAACTCAGCTGGTGGGTTCCGATAAGAGATCAACGATGGCCTTATTGATCAGACTTCTTGCCTCTCGGCCATAGACTGCTGACTGTTGATGCCTGAGGAACTTCCTTTCAAATACCGCTATCTCACTGCGTTGGGTGATAGTCAACTCAGCTGATGGCGTATCGATATGTACGGTATGTCGATCGAAGATCCAAAATCCGACTGAAACCCAAGTGTGGCGGTGGCCCGTCGAGGGAATGATTCCGAGACTAATCCGATGCTGTGATGTGATGGTCAGTAGCCGATTTAGTTGATCTTTCATCACGGCAGCGTCGTCGCCTACGCGAGTCCGCAGGGCTTGTTCTTCCAGAACCACAATGAAGCGTCGATCGCCCGTATAGAGTACACGTTGGCGCTCCATACGCGCCGCGACGGCCTCTTCGAGATCATTAGGTATCTGGTCTAACTCGATGACGTGAGCGATGATGGCTGACGCGTAATCCGCCGTCTGAAATAAACCGGGTATTACGCCCGGTTCATAGACTCGGAAAAATCTGGTCCGCTCGTAGAGTGGAATTCTTGCCTTCTGGCCGTGTGTCATGCCTGAGTGCAAGGATCGTCGCCATTCGACGTACATGGACTCGATAGTGCGTGCTGTCGCAATGAGATCAGGGAGTTGATCCAGAGCGTCGCAGGATTGGCACCAGTTCTGTAGGTCATCCTCCGATGGGTTCTGGGTTCCATGTTCCAGCTTACTAACTTTTGTGAAGTGCCAACCGCAACAACTAGCTAAGGCGCGCCCGGTCAGCTGGGCATCTTGACGAATCTCGCGGAGACGAGCTCCGAGAGCTTCGCGTGCTTGCTTAGTGGCTGTGGACACGGTCAGGCAGGCCTGTACTCATTGTGCGGGATTGCTATTGCCCAGGCGGCTTCAAACGCCGAACGGCAGAATTGGATGACGGCTGGATCGGTCGTCAACTGGCGTTCGAACACGTCACCCTTACCGGTGAAGACGGTGAAGACCAGGGTTGAATCATCGAAGAGCCAAAAGTCATTTCCTGGTAGGGCGACGGCTGATATTAGCCTACGAGGCAGCCACTTGATCTTTTCTCCAGCGTCGATGTTGACGTCTGTTCCCGCCCATTCGTATCGAATGTAGTCAGTCACAGGTTCGGAGATAACTCGCACACGCCTAAACACTTTTCCAACCGAGGTCGCATCCCGAACGAGTGTCATCCAGGGTCGCCTCTCTTCAGCCTCTATATCGTGATCTCTGTATCCCCTCTCAAGGAACCTCGCCAGCCGCTCTCCTTCCTCTTCAATCGCGTATACATCCCGCATCTCCAGATGCAGCGCCTCGCGCTTGAAACTAGCGAGTAGTTCGTCTCGTTCTTCACTCGTTATCAGTTTCAAGTGTCTGTCCCTTCGTCGAGGAGTGCTTCAACGGCTACTTTCTCCACTTCTACCACGTCTTCATGGTATGGGATGTTCATCTGCACGAGAGATTCAGACTCCGTTAGCCGCTTTCCTTGGATCACCAGGTTACCATTCGTTCGGACGTGGACGATTGGAAAGTTCCAGCATTTTACGACTCCACACTTCCCGTTCTTGGTGAGGTGGCTCATGAGGCGAGCGTAGATCTCTACGACCGTCTCGTCCTCAGGGACGTCCAACTTCGCCAAGATCTCCAGATCGGCTACTTTCCATCCCTGGACGAGATAGGTGGCTCGATCTGTCGCGTATAAAGTCGGAGAGTCTCCATGCTCCGACGACTTGCCCAAGAATTGAATCTCCATGTTCCTTCCTTTCAGGTAAGGTTGCCGATTTCAGCACACATTCGATGATCAGTGGCTTGGCGGGAATTTTTGAACGAGCGTCGCGACGCAGCCTTCACGGTCGGCGTGATCCGTTGAAGCTGGCGAATAGGTGACTACATCGTCGGATAGATTGGCGATTCGAGTTGCGGGGACCTGAAAGAGTGCTCCTGACCATCGATGCGCAGGATGGACAGTACGAACATACTGTCCACCTATGGATCTATAGTAGTCTTGGAGCTGGTCGTTAGTCCTCCATACATCCCATCGCAGTAAGTCGAAGGCGGATCTCGCTGCCCAGTCTTGCGCCCACAAAAGCATGAGTCGACCTAGACTCTCGCCGCGTCTGTGCACTGCGCTTGCCATCTTCCCGATGTACAGCGCAGGGTCCCTAAGCTCTTCTGGAGTCCAGAAGTCTGGGTCACCTTTGGGACTCAGGGTCAGTGTGCCTATGAACGAATCACCGTCACGGAGGAGCCAGGTGTTTCGCCGATCGATGGAATCGATAATACCGGCCTCAAAATCCCGGCCCGTGTTCCATTGTTCGTTTCCTTGCTTGTGTAGCCATCGTATCCGTTCGTCCAGCAGCGACATTACGTCGGTTAGATCGGCCGGATTAGCCCGACGCATGACGTAAGGTCTAGTCATTCTGCTCTCCCACAGGCTTTGTTCGCTCAAATAGAATCACGTGTTTAGATCCGATGAGAACGTTTACTGTGTGTCGAACTGGCTTGTCATCCTTGGTGTATCCCGTGTGCCGGTGGACCGCAACAGGCGTACCAGGCCCCAGGTCAAGCCGCGATGCTTCGTCTGGAAGCGGCATCCGCGCCTCGATCTCATCGATAGCGCGTACCTGCTCGTACCCTAGTTCGGCAAGCACCTCGCTCGCGCCACGAGCGATATCCGCCGGGTTGACGAGCGCTGACCCCTGAACCAAGTCAAAAGGATAGAACGTGTCATTGATGTTAAATGGCTCATTATTCAGGTAGCGAACACG
The DNA here is from genome assembly GCA_025937115.1 of Pseudonocardiaceae bacterium. Next base: position 6,288 of record JAICSB010000116.1, read on the forward strand.
GCGGCGTACGACCACGAGGTCTTCGACGCTGAGAGCCAACCGGTCCGCTACACGGTCGGGCGGCTGGATGATCTCGACGTTGATCCGTTGGGACGGCGCGCGACCGAGCGTGGTCTGCTCCGTCATCCATCGGTCCATCTCCGGACTCGCTGGTTGAGCTTGCCACTCGGACTGCGGCCGGAAGTAGAACAACTCGTGGCGCCGAACGAAGTAGCCCTGAGGCCGAGACGACACGATCAGACCCTCGTTGACCAGCACCATTAGTCCTTGCCGGACTGTGGCGCGAGACGCGTTGAACTCTTCGACCAGGGACTTTTCGGTGGGTATCTGAGCACCTGGAGCTAACTCACCGGTAGCGATCTTCGCTCGGAGCGAGTCGGCGAGCTGTTGATACACGGGCCTGGGGCTGTCTGCGATACGTGGCGACATGGCCCCAGTTTGCCCTGCTCAAGGAGCATTGTCTAGTCAATCCATACGATGGTCTTGACAGAGCCGTCAGCGCGTGTCACTCTCTGCATCGTACTGATTGTCTAGTCAATAAGGAGTTGCCGGTGTACCGCGACCCACATGACTCCCACCGCTACGCCCCTGACGGGCTGGCCGGTGAGGTTCTGGATGAACTGATCGACCGAGCATATGCCGAGGTGGCTGACGCCCCTCGCCCAACATCAGCACTGCTGGATGGGAGCGCAGCTGAGCACCGTAGACGCCGGATTAAACGCCGAGCGTTGGCTTCGCTGGCACGCGCACTGCCAGTACTTGGTGGCTCTCTCGACTCGGATGGGCGGTGGGTCGCGTGATCCCTGACATTGCCACCTTACATTCGCCGCTTGCTGGAGGTGACGACGACGGCATGAACCCGATCGATGTGCGCGACACCCGACCCGGTGGCCCGAACCGCCAAGAACGTGCCCACCGGGTCGGGACTCCTGAGTCACTTGCCGAAGCAATCGAGGAGATCGGAATGGTACAGGTCCATACCTGTGTGAGTGTCCGTTGTGACCAGTGCAGGGGCAGTCTGGGCAGTCCCGGGTTCGAGGCGCACTACGCCACCGAGGATGCCGCGTTGGACGCGGCGGCCGCGGCGGGTTGGTTGGTGGGCCCGGGTGGGCGGTTGTGGTGTTCGGCGTGCGGGCCGGTGCTGATTTGTGAGGCCGAAGGTCACCAGTTCAGCGCGTGGCGGCACCCCGTCATGTCCGACGGGCGGCCGGTGCTGAGTGAGTTCCGGCACTGTCGGCGGTGCTGCCTGGAGGACTCCCGTCCGGCCCGACGGTTGATCGGCCCACGCCCGGAGCGGGACGAGTCCACCGCCGCCGGGGCGTTGCTGGCCGCCGGTACTGACCTGGTGGAGGTGGCCTCATGAGCGGCTCGCACATTGATCCGGTGCTGGTTGTGGTGGTGGCGCTGGCCGGGGTGGGGGTGCTGGCGGCGTTTCGTAGCGGCGCCCGGGGCGCCTACAAGGTAGCCCGGCACTCCCAGGAGGTGACCCGCATGGGCGGCAACCTGGGCCGGGCCCTGGGCACCACCGTAGTGATCGTCGGGGTGCAATGGGCGGTAGTGAGTTTCACCTCCGATCCCCGCGCGTGGGGTGTCGCGCTCGGCGTCCCGGCGCTGTTCGCCGGCGCCGCCCTCGCCCGGATGTTCTCCGTCACCGAAGTCCTGCACACCACTGATCACCACGGGGGCCGGCGATGAGCGACACCCAGTCCGAACCCGGCGACAACTTGATCCTCTTCCCGACACCGACCAGTGCCCCAGGGAAACCGGCGCCGGTAGTGCTCGATGACGAACTACTCACCGAGCAGGACAACGCTGCTGGCGTTGACCCGCTCGCCGGGTTGGTTGTCCGGGTGGTGATGCTGGCACGGGAGTTGGGCACAGCCCCGCGGATGGTGCAGGCCCTCGCGGTGGTGGCCTATCGGCTGCGCAAGGCACCCCGGGATGCCGTCCGGCTGGGCTGGTTTGTCCTGCGGGGACACAGCCGGTGGATCGCCAAGGGCTGGACCTGGGCCAGCCACGGGCACCTGCGGGCCGACGCCCGCGCGGCCTGGTTGGCCGGGGACTCCGAGACCCGCCGCAAGGCCCAAGAGCTGATCCGCGCCGATGCCCGGGCCCGCTGGGCCAAGCTCGGCATCGCGGCGCACCGCACCTTGGCCGGTGGCCTGCTGGTCACGTTCCTGGGTGGGGTCCTGGCACTGATCGATTCCCAGGTGTCCCGGGCGGAGATGTGGCCCTGGCTCGCAGGCGTCTACACCGTGCTCGGCGTGCTCGGGGCCGCAGCGCTGTGGGTGCTCAAGGCCCTGCCGGCGGGGTGGCTGATTGCGGCGAGCTGGGAGGGCCGGGATAAGACCCCGGGCGCCGGCTGGCTGGTCCGACCCACCCGGGATGACGCCGACTCCTGGATCGACGAACGGATGATCTCCCAAGCCCTCGCACACCTGGGAATTAGCCCGCTGGACCGGTTCTTCAAGGCCGGGGGCGAGCTGGTCTACACGGTGCCCGCCCGGGTGGACGGGGACGGCACCTACGCCCAGATCCGGCTGCCCATGGGCGCCACCGCGGACATGGTCGCCGCCAAACGCACCACCCTGGCCGCCAACCTCGGGCGAGCCACCCTGGAAACCTGGCCCACCCAAGGCGAAGAAGCCGGGATCCTGGAGTTGTGGATCGCCGATAAGGGCAAACTCGGTGGTGGTGCCGGGCCCTGGCCGCTGC
>JAICSB010000052.1 GCA_025937115.1 Pseudonocardiaceae bacterium
GGCACCAGCTGAGGTTCTGGATCCCACGACGCGGCCAGCGGCTCTTCATCAGCAATGCGCAAGTCCACATACCGCTCGGGGCGTCGAGCTGAGACCCACTCAGGCTCGACTGGCGGCGGGCGGATCACCGCGCAAGGATCGCACAGCCACCCGCAGTACTGCGCACATCACCACACCGCCCGATCCACCGCGTCGATCATGCCGAGTATCGCCCGAGCGACCGCGTTGGGCTGCTCCATCTGCGGCAGGTGCCCGGTACGCGGCAACACGAGCAGCCGCCCCCGCGGCAGCGCCGCCGCCGTGCGCGGGGCCTTTCGCACGGTCACCAACTTGTCCGCAGCGCCCCATATCACCAGCGCGGGCGCATGCGCCTCGGCTGCGACCAACCACAGCGACCTGGACCGGGGCATCAGCCAGGACCGCGCGAGCTGCTGGGTGGATCGGCGCAGTGCCGCCACCGCCCAGGTCAGCGCAACTCGTTCAACGCACTCTGCGACAGCCTCGGCCCGCCGCGCCGACGCGACCACCGACGGATCGACGAAGCACAGCCGCAGCACCCGCTCGACCTGCTCCTCGGGCGACACGTCGATCAATATCCGGCGGATCCAGTCGCCGACGACCGGCAGCATGGTCAGCGCCACCCGCGGGTCCGACAGCCGGCGCGGATCCATCCGCAGATCAGGCATGGCGGGCGCGAGCAAGGTGAGGGTACGAACCAAGTGCGGACGTCGAGCAGCGATGAGCAAGGCCACTACCCCGCCTAGGGAGTTGCCGACCAAGTGCACCGAGCCGTGACCCAGTCCAGCGAGGAAGGTGGCGATCACCTCGGCGTGCGAGTCCGGGGCGTAGTCGAACCCACCCGGTGGCGCACTGCGACCGAAGCCCGGTAGGTCAATGGCCATTCCCGGGAACCGGATGCCGACCAGGCCCGCGAGATCGGTGAAGTTAGTGGACGAACCGCCCAGCCCATGTAAGTAGACGGTGAGCTCAGCTCGCTCCGGACCGGGTGTGCGGCGAACATGGAGCGTCACGCCGCCGCTGCGGTGGGTTTCGCCCGGCCAGGGTGGGTGGGCAGAATGCGGCTGCGGCAGCGGCCCGGGGTACAACGGGATTCGGGTGAGCATGGTTTCAACATGGGTTTGACGAGCCAATTACCCGCTCCTGCCCTGGCGATGACATACCGGCGAGTAGGGTTTACCAGACCAGCCGGGAGGTGACGGAGGCCGATGACCGAGACGGCATCGAGCCGGGCGGATGCAGCGCCCCGAGGCGTGCGGATGTCCCGGGACGAGCGACGCGCTCAACTGCTCGCGGCAGCAACGGACGTCTTTGTCACCAACGGCTATCACGCCACCGTCATGGACGACATCGCCGAGCGCGCCGGCGTCAGCAAGCCCGTGCTCTACCAGCACTTCCCGGGAAAACTTGAGCTGTACCTGGCGCTGTTAGAGCGCCACACCGACGAACTCGTGCGCCGGGTCCAGGGCGCCATCGAGGAGACCCCCGACAACAGGCAGCGAGTCCGCAACGCTGTCGAGGCCTACTTCGACTTCGTCGACGGTGACGATCAGGCGTTCCGGCTAGTCTTCGAGTCCGATCTGCGAAACCAGCCGCCGGTGCAGGCGGTCGTGGAACGTACGTACACCGCCTGCGTGCGGACCATCGCGCAGGCAGTGGCAGCCGATGCTGGGCTGGACGCCGATCGCGCCTGGCTGGTCGCGGTCGGCGTCGTTGGGATCAGCGAGCACAGCGCCCGCTATTGGCTCACTCGCCAACACGAGGTGCCCAAGGCAGAAGCTGTCGCCCTCACCGCCTCCCTAGCCTGGAAAGGCCTCGCCGGCTTTCCCCTCCAGGCGCCTCCGGCTGAGCGGGTCGAGCCCTGGTCGTGAACTCGACAGCGCGCACATTTCGTCCGACGGAAATGTCGGTACCGTCGAGTTCACGACGTTGACCGCGGCAGGTGGCCTACTGCGTAGGTATGGCTGGCGCGAACGATTCCGGTGACGGTGTCCAGTTCCGTGGTGTCACGGGGGCCGAAGATCATGACCATGCCGGCAGCCAGCCGGATACCGGCCAGCGGGTGGGCTGCCCCCCAGCCCTTGGTCAAGGCTTCGTGGGCCAGCGGGATCGGCAGCACGAGGTGGAGGCTGCCGTCGCGACTGGGGTGCAGGTGGGCGAACTCCCCAACATCGGCAACGATGAACGCTTCATCCGGCCCGCGGGCACCGTCAGGTGACAGTCCGCAGGGAGGCAGCAGAAAAGCCCTCGCGCCCGGGACCGAAACTGCGCTGGGCGCCGTCACGACACCATCCAGCTCGGTAATCCGCCCGAACAGCGCCTCCTGCAACTCGATCGGGGCGTTCTGCGACTCCTGCTGCTGCGGCGTGGTGACGCTGACCTCAGGTGAGTCGCCGGGCCGCATCGGCAGCCGGCCATCCGGAAACGTCGGCCAGCACGGCTGCTCGGCGACCGGACTGCCCGCCGTCTCGGCATGTCGTTGCAGGTAACCCAGTCGCGCTTCGATCCATCCCGCCAGTTCGGACACCGTCTTCGCGGTGAGCTCATGCCCGGTCGGCGCCCGCTGTGCCCACAGCGGCGACCCACTTTCACGCACCAGGTAGTCCCACGTCCGGCGCTGCAGCTCGGCCGGGAGCACGGTGTCATGCACGCCGTGGGTCACAAAGACCGGTAGTCCGACCAGCCTGCCGCGCGTCACCGGCAGGCCCGCGTCGAACGGCAGCGTGCCGTACAACAACGCGGCCGCAGCGAAGCGTGTCGGATCGGCTAGCAGCAGCCCGCCGGCGAATGTCGCGCCGCTGCCGAAACCGACGAGTACTACCGGCACCTGCGGCGCGGCCTGATCGTCGAGCCAGCCGCGAAAGGAGGCGAAGCTGTGCTCTGACGGCGGCAGCGGGACCCGAACCGAGGCGTAGCCGGCTCCGACGGGTAGCAGTGGCGCGAACGCCGCCAGATTGTTCTCGGTCGCGTCCCCGGGGCCCTGGAGTAGGACGATCAGCGGGGCAGCCGGGTCATGCGAACCCCACCGGATGGCCACTGGGTCGTCAAGCCCGGTCATGCCGTGCTCACCCCACTCCATCGGGACAGCTCGGCCGGTAGATCCAGCCGGTCGACCGGAGCGGCCGACTCGTAATCTCCCCAATCCTCGCGCGGCAGCAACCACATGATCTCGAACTCGTTGCCGTCGGGATCGGCACCGTAAAGACTCTTGGTGGCCCCGTGGCTGGATTCGCCGCCGAACGCGCCTGCACCGAGGAGCACCTCGCGGGCCGCGGCCAACTCGTCGATGGTGTCGACCTGCCAGGCTAGGTGGTAGAGCCCGATATGCCCGTGCGGCGGACGGGATGCCTCCGAACCGAGCCCGAACAATCCCAGGTCGTGATGATTGTCCGAGCCGCTGGCGCGCAGGAACGCAGCGTTGGCGCGAGGCTCCCGGGCGATCACCTTCATCCCCAGCACGGTGCAGTAGAACTGCACTGCTCGATCCAAGTCGCTGACGAACAGCACTGCGTGGTTGAGCCGACGAACCGCGATCATCGCAGCCTCCTCCAACGGTCCATGACCAATCCTGGCCGCTACGCCTGGGCGGGCACCAGCAGGGTGAAGGTGGGCGGAGCGGGCCGGGTCAGCCGGAGCCTGCCGCCTTCGGCTTCGGCCAGGCTGCGGGCCAGTGCGAGGCCGATGCCGTGCCCGTCAGCCAGCCGCGATCGGCGGGTGAACAGTTCCGGTTCGGGAGCCGTGATGCCGGTGCCCTCGTCAGACACGTCGATGGCCAGCGCGTCAGCGGCATTGCGCACCGCCACGGACACGGTGCCCGAGCCGTGGGTGGCAGCGTTGTCCAACAGCACCGTGAGCACCTGCCGCACGGCCGCGGTCGAGGCGAGTGACACCGGGGCCAGCGGATCCACCGCCACGTGCAGCGCACGGTCCTGGGCGGCCAGCCGGTCATGCCAGCCGGCTTCGATCTCGTCGAGCAGCACCGGTAGATCCAGTGGCGTGGCGTTGGAGCTGCGGGTGTCCCGCGCCAACGCAAGCAGCTCCTCGATGGTCTGCTCCAGCCGGTCCGCGGCAGCGATCCCGTCGGTGATGGCGTGCCGAAGGTCCTGACCTGGATGCTCCATCGCCGCCTCGAGCCGCAGTCGCAACCCGGTCAGCGGAGTGCGGAGCTGGTGTGACGCATCAGCTGAGAACGAGCGTTCGCGGGCGAGCATTGCGTCCAAGCGCCCGGCGGTACTGTTCAATGCCGAGCCGACCGAGTCGATCTCAGGAATGGCCGCTGGTGTGGTCCGGACACTGAAGTCACCTTGACCGAGACGGCGGGCAGCCTCCGAAAGCTCCTCAAGCGGGCGGGCCAACCGGCGGGCCTGGCGCCGGGCGACCAACCAGACCATCCCGATCGCCAACCCCCCCAGGCCGAGCATTCCCAACCACACCAGTGCGACCTGCCGGTAGACGGCCATGACGGGGCTGGCGGCGCGCACCGCGCCGATCACATCGGTGTCATGGGTCACCGGCACGGCCACGACGAGCTCGCCGTTGAGGTCCTTGTTGCTGATCTCACCGTGCAGAGCGGCGTATACCGCTGGGTCGCCGCCCTCGGGTCCGGTACCGAGTATGCGCAGGCCGCGGTCCACATAGACCGCGAGGTGCGTCCCGTCGTTCGGGTCGCGAAGGTCGGTCGGCATCTTGCCGCGGAGCACGTCTGCTGACACGGCGGCTGCGGCCGCATCTGCTCCGAGCAGCAGCTTTGTTCGTTCGTTGGACTTCGCATACTTCAACACCCCACCGGCCAAGGGCACCCCGAACAGGGCGATGGCCAGTACGGCGGCGAGCACGGCGAGGCCGACGATCCGGGTACGCACGAGTCCCCTCTACCCACCGAGGCAAGGTCGTGACAATGCTATAGCTCGTGAGTGCGATTCGGTGCCAGAACACTGTTTGCCACTCACGACCCCTTCGGGGCCTCCAGCCGGTAGCCGTGTCCTCGCAGGGTGGTGATCCGGGGAACCGAACCCAGTTGGGCCATCCCCGCTAGCTTGCGACGCAGCGCGGCCACATGGACGTCGAGGGTCTTGGTCGGACCGAACCAGTTCTCGTCCCATACCTGCGCCATCAGCGTCTCCCGACTGATCGCCACTTCCGGCGCTGCTGCGAGGCGGGCGAGCAGGTCGAACTCCTTGGCCCGCAGCGGCATCTCCGTTCCCGCGACGCTCGCCCGCCGGCTGCCCGTGTCCACCAGCAGGTCTCCCACCACGAGCATCGGTTGGGCTTCCGATGTCGCGGGCGCCACCCGTCGTAGATGGGCTCGGACCCGGGCCAGCAGCTCGGCCAGCCGCACCGGTTTGGTCAGGTAGTCGTCCGCGCCGGCCTCGAGACCGACCACGACATCCATCTCATCGGTTCGGGCGGTGAGAATCACCAGCACCGCGGTGGGATTGCTGGCCCGTAACTGCCGGCACACCTCGACGCCGTCCAGGTCGGGCAGCCCGAGGTCCAGTAGCACCAGGTCGAAGTCCGTCCCGGCGGCCGCACGCAGCGCGTCCCGACCGGTGCGTTGCCAACCGACCTGGTGCCCGTGAGCGCGCAGGCTGGACTCAAGGACACTGCCGATGGTCTCGTCGTCCTCCACTACCAGCAGCCGAGACATCGCACGAGCCTAATGGCTCACCCCGCAGGCAGTCGCTGGCCGTCGTGGACATCGCCTGCTCCCGCTCAAGGTGTTACCGGAAGTAACAGTTACCATGAGTAACATGACGGATGACCCCGCTGCTGTCAAGCCTGTGCGCCGGTCACCGACTAGCCGCTCGGGCCATCGGGAGCAGCGCCGCGCGGTGCTGGTGCAGGCCGCGATGCGGGCAATCCGCCAGCACGGCCCCGATGTAGCGATGGACGACATCGCCGCCGAGGCCGGCGTGAGCAAACCGATCCTCTACCGGCATTTTCTCGACAAGGGCGATCTTTACATGGCGATCAGCGAGACTGCCACCGAGCAGCTGCGGGCTGTCCTGCTGTCCGGCCTGAGCTCCGAGGTTGATCCGCGGACGCTGCTCCGGGTGATGATCGACGCCTACTTGACGTTCATCGAAAGTGAACCGGAGCTCTACCGCTTTGTGGTGCGCCGCTCGTTCCCCGACCGGCCATTGCCCCGGGATCCGGTCACGACCAATGCCGCACTGATCGCCGGGGCGCTGGCCACGATCTTCGCCGACCAACTACGCAGCCTGGGCCTGGACCCAGGAGGTGCGCAGACCTGGGCTCACGCCGGCGTGGGAATGGTGCAAGCAGCCGGTGACTGGTGGTTACAGGACCGCACGTTGTCCCGGGAACAACTACGGGACTACCTGCTGACGATGGCCTGGGGCGCACTGGATGCCGTCCTGAACAGCTCGTGAGTGGCGTTGAGTGCTATAACACTGTTTGCCACTCACGAGCCGACGGAGAAGCCGACTCGGCGGCTGTCTCCTGGCCCGATCTCGATGTAGGCGATTCTCGCGATCGGCACCATGTACCGGCGACCCTTGTCGTCGATCATGGTCAGCATTCCCTGAGTGTTCCGCATCGCCTCGACGATCAGCGCCTCCACCTCATCAGGCGAGTCCGCGGTAGACACCGTCAGCTCGCGAGGACTGTCCGCGACGCCAATCTTGACCTCCACGCCAGAACCTCCACGGTGTGATCGAGCTGTGACACACCAGGCTAGTGGAGCCGTCCGCAAGCACTCACCCCAGCCCGAGGGCAGCCATCCGACGACCGTGCAGAATCTCCACCCGGCGGACCAGGGTGGCCAGGCCAGCCGGGTCTCCGGAGCCGCAGACGATGAGATCAGCCAGCGCGTGACGTTCTGCCACGACGTGCTGGGCATTGGTCACCGCCTCGCCGAGCAGCCGGCGACCCCACAGTGCCAACCGGTCGCGCGTGGTCCGGCTCTGCTCGCAGGCGCTGCGCACCTCGCGCTCGGCGAACGCCGAATGGCCGGTGTCGGCCAGGACCTCCTTGACCAGTGCAGCGGTGGCGTCGTCTAGCCAGCCACCCATCTCACCGTAGAAATCCGCCGCCAGGCCGTCCCCGACGTAGACCTTCACCAGCGACTCCAGCCAGGACCGGGGTGCCGTTGCGGTATGGAACGCTTCGATGCGCGCCACGAAGGGGCGCATCGCGTCGTCCACCGAGACACGCAAACCACGTAGATGGCTCTCGAGCTGCCGGAAGTGCCCGATCTCAGCAGCCGCCATGCTGGCCATCGCCATCCTGCCGCTCAGTGTGGGCGCACGGCGGGCGTCCTGCGCGAGCCGATCGAAAGCTGACAGCTCTCCGCAGGCGAGGACCCCCAACAGGTCGACGATGCCCGCACGCGCCACATCCACGGCGCGAGCGTAGTGCTGCATTGTTGGAGTGTGCGGTGTCACGCGCACAGTTGACGTGGTTGAGGGGTATGATGTGTGCACAGGGCGTGACCCGACCCGGTGATAAAATCCCGTGGCCACGCGTCCCGCTCGGCGGTACACGCCGCCGAGCGCATGAAATTGAGCGCGGACCTGATGTATTCGTTCCCGGTTCTGCTGCGCCGTCCGGCGGCGCGGAGCTGGTCGAGCGAGACGGCGGTGGACGCGCCAGTACGAGAGAGGCGAGCACACTGACCGTCAGCCAGACCACATTGCCCGAGACCCATCCCCTGGAGCGTCCCGACCCCGACACCCAAGCCAGTACCGAGAGTGATATCGACGAAACCTCGCCGCCCACGCCGCTGCAGGCTGGCGCACCGGTACGCGATGACTCTCCCACCTTTGCCCAACTCGGTGTTCGCGACGAGATCGTCCGGACTCTGCGAGCAGTAGGCATCGAGCGCACCTTTGCTATTCAGGAACTCACCTTGCCGCTGGCGCTGGCCGGCGACGACCTCATCGGTCAGGCCCGCACCGGCACTGGCAAGACGCTCGGCTTCGGTGTGCCGCTGATCCAGCGGATCACCTCCGGAGACGTCGTTCTTGACGGCACCCCGCGCGCCCTGGTCGTCGTTCCGACCAGAGAGCTGTGCTTGCAGGTCAGCGCCGATCTCACCGCCGCGGGCCGGGATCTCGGCGTCCGGGTCCTTTCGATCTACGGCGGCCGACCTTACGAACCACAGATCAAGGCCCTGACCAGAGGGGTGGACCTGGTGGTCGGTACTCCGGGCCGGCTACTGGACCTTGCCGAACAGCGCCATCTGGTGCTGGGCAAGGTACGCGTACTGGTCCTCGACGAGGCCGATGAGATGCTCGACCTGGGCTTCCTGCCCGACATCGAGCGAATCCTGCGGATGGTGCCCGAGCAGCGCCAGACCATGCTGTTCTCGGCCACCATGCCGGGCCCGATCATCACGCTGGCCCGGACCTTCCTGACCCAACCAACGCATATCCGCGCTGAGGAACCCGACGCAACCGCCATCCACGAGCTGACTAGGCAGTTCGTCTACCGGGCGCACGCGATGGACAAGGTCGAACTGCTGTCCCGGATGCTGCAGGCCCGCGATCGAGGCCTGACGATGATCTTCACCAGGACCAAGCGCACCGCGCAGAAGGTGGCCGACGAGCTCACCGAACGCGGTTTCGCGGCCGCAGCGGTGCACGGTGACCTCGGCCAGGGAGCCCGCGAGCAGGCGCTTCGCGCCTTCCGTTCGGAGAAGGTGGACGTGCTGGTCGCCACCGACGTCGCGGCCCGCGGCATCGACGTCCCGGAGGTCACCCACGTCATCAACTACCAGTGTCCCGAAGACGAGAAGCCCTACGTGCACCGGATCGGGCGCACCGGGCGGGCCGGCCGGGCCGGCGTCGCGATCACTCTCGTCGACTGGGACGAGGAAACCCGCTGGAAGTCGATCAGTGACGCGCTGGACCTCGGCATGCCGGAGCCCGCGGAGACCTACTCCACCTCGGAGCACCTGTTCAGCGACCTCGACATCCCCACCGACTCCACCGGGCGACTGCCGCTGGCCCGGCGCACCCGGGCCGGGCTGGGAGCCGAGCCCAGCGACGAAGCCGGCCGCCCCCGGCGTACCACTGGCATCGCGCGTGGCGTGCGCAGTGCACCCGCCGACAGTGCGCTTCCGCCGGTCCGCCGCCTGCGGCGGCGCACCCGTAACGGAGAGAGCGCCGAGACCGCGCCGCCCGCCGAGCACCCATGCGACCATGGTGACGTCGGGCCGCGCCGCCGACGTCGGCGCAGCCGGGGCCGCAGCGCCGGCACCGGGGAGCACGGCAGCCAGCCCCGCGCCGCAGGCTAATCCAGCGGTCGGATGCTCGCGCCGGAACGCCGCACCCGGTGGGACCTCACCGCTGCCGCGGTGGTGGCTGTGGCTGTGCTCGCCGTGGCCGCCGCACTGTGGTGGACCAGTGACGCGCGCCGCACCACGCTGACCACCGCCGCCAGCCCCGCACCGGGTACAGCCGCGGGGTCCGGGTCATTGCCAACGGCGCTGACGGAGGCCTGGCGAGCGCCAAGTCCAGCGACCCCGGTCCCGCTAGCGGCGGACGGCACGGCGGTCACCGGTGCCGCAGGCGTGGTAGCGGGACGGGACCTGCACACCGGCGCGGTGCGCTGGAGTTACCGGCGCGACCGACCGCTGTGTACCGTGGCCGCCGCATTTCAGCACGTGGTAGCGGTTTACCAGCGCAGCGAGACGTGCAGCGAGGTGACCGCCCTGGGTTGGGTCGACGGTCGGCGTGGACCACAACGCACCGGTCCGGTGGAGGCGCCGACCCGGCTGGTCGCCGCCGGTAACCAGTTGGCCGCCACTGGCCGTCGCTACCTGGAGGTATGGCGCTCCGACCTGGTGCGCACCCTGGCCTATGGGCGGCTGCCGACCCCCGTGCAGCCTGCGACCCAACCCCGACCAGACTGCGTGCACGACTCGATGGCCCTCAGTAATCCCAAACTGGGCGGTGGCAAGCTGGCCGTGGTGGAGCAGTGTCCCGGGGAGCGGGTGCGGCTCACCGTGCAACGGTCCGATCCCAAAGAGCCCGACCACCCCGAGGTGACGTTCAGCACGCTACTTCCGGGTCAACAGGCCCAGGTCATCGCGATGAGCGGGGAACGGGTGGCCGTGGCGCTGCCCGACCCGGCCCGATTGGCCGTGCTCGACGGCCAGGGCAAGGAGGTAGCCGAGTACCCGCTGGCGGTCCCGAACACCGACCTGCGCGGCAGTCCGCCTGGCGGGCTGGCCGATGTCACCGAGACACCCACTGAGATTTACTGGTTCACCGGCTCGGCCACTGTCGCATTAGACATCGCTGACCTGCGGCCACGGTGGACCCGAGTGGGATCGCTGGGCACCGGGTCGGAGGTCGCCGGGCGGCTGCTGCTACCGGTGCCGGGTGCGCTAGCCGTGCTGGACACCACCACCGGAGCGCAGCTCGGCGCGCTGCCGGTGGACCGCGGCGGCTACCGCGGCCCAGTGGGTACCGCCAGCTCCGGGGGTGTGGTGCTGGAGCAACGCGGCGACACCCTGGTAGCGCTGCGCTGAGCTTGCGACTCGTAATCTCGTAAGCTCGACCCGGTGACGGCATCACAGATCACTCCGCACGGCGCCAGCCGCGTACAGGTGACGGTGCCCGGAGCCGAACTGGCGGCGCTGCGCGGCCGACCCGCTGAGCCCGTCGGTGCCGTGGCCGTGCTGGTGCCGGGATACACCGGATCCAAAGAGGACTTTGCGGCCCTGCTGGATCCGCTATGCCGGGCAGGTCTGTCCGTGCTGGCGCTGGACCTTCCCGGGCAGTACGAGTCCCCTGGTCCGCGCTGCGAACAGGACTATTACCCCGACCCGTTGGGTCGGACCATCGCGGCCCTGGTGGCTGAGCTGGCCGCCGACGGCGAAGTGCTGCTGCTAGGGCACTCCTACGGGGGGTTGGTGGCTCGAGCGGCGGTGCTCGCCGGCGCCCCGGTGACTGGGCTGGTCTTGCTCGACTCGGGTCCAGGCGGGTTGCCCCCAGGACAGCGCCGGGAGTTGCTCGACGCCACCGAGCCGGTGATGCGTTCCCAAGGCAGCGAGACCGTCCTGAGGCTGCTCGAAGCTCGCAACGGAATCGTCGAACCGGCCGAACTGGCCGCGCTGCTGCGAGCCCGCTTCCTCGGCTCGTCCAGCGTCGGCCTGCTCGGAATGGCGACCGGCCTGCGCACCGAGCCCGACCGGGTCACTGAGCTGGCCACCGCCCTGCGCACCCGCGCGATCCCCTGTTTGGTCGCCTTCGGCGAATCCGATGACGCGTGGCCGGTGCTGGTGCAGCGCGATATGGCGGCCCGGCTGGGCGCTGACGTCGCGATGATCCCGGATGCCGCACACTCACCGGCCATCGAGAATCCACAAGCTCTGCTCGACGTGCTGCTGCCAACCTGGATGGCCTGGCTCGCTGCTACGTTGCCGCCCTTAGTCGGCTGATCGCGATGATCGCTGTTTGCGTGACTCAGACGACATGTCGTGTCACTTCCGGCACACAAAGGGTGATCATGGTGTCCGCGCCGCTCGCCTGCTAAGGCCTAGTCACCTGGCTCAGGCCCACCAGCCGAACCAGAGGACGCAGGCCGTGAGCAGCACGACCACGTAGGAGGCCAGGGCTGCGGTGCGGCCTCGACAGCGGTCGGCGACCAGCTGCAACGCAACCGCGACCGCAGCCGCGACCCCGTGACCGGCAACCGTCGCCAGGCCTGGTCCGGGCCGGCCTGCTGTACTGGCCAGCCACTGCGCCACGCAGAGCGCGATCGCAAGCACCACCAGACCCCCGGCCAGCACACCGGACAGCCCGCGCGAGAGGCGCTCACCGAGGTGCGGCGCGGTCACGGCGCAAGCAGCGCCCATGGCCGGAGCTCTGGTGCACTGGCCCGGCCCTCGGGGCAGTGCCGCCGGAAGTCGCACCATGAGCAAGCCC
>JAICSB010000791.1 GCA_025937115.1 Pseudonocardiaceae bacterium
CCCGGCGTCGCCGTTTCTCGTCTGCGGCCCTGGCATCGAGGTAGCGCTGCCAGCCCAGGTTGTAAACATCAGCTTCGCCACGGATCGCGTCGAGCAACCAGACTTTGTTGACCACCGCGGCGAGCAGATCAGTGTCGTGGCTGATGACGATCAGGCCGCCGTCATGCGCCGTGAGGAAATCGCGCAACCAGGTGATCGAATCGGCATCGAGGTGGTTGGTCGGCTCGTCGAGCAGCAGCGTGGTGTTCGAGCGTCCGCCGGATCCGTCCGAGGCGCCGAACAGGATCCGGGCCAGCTCGATCCTGCGGCGCTGTCCGCCGGAGAGCGTGTGCAGCGGCTGGGCCAGCACCCGGTCGGGCAAACCCAGGCTGGCGCAGATCCGCGCTGCCTCGCTTTCAGCGGCGTATCCCCCCAGCGCGGAGAACCGGTCCTCGAGCTGGCTGTATCGGCGCACCGCCCGGCTTTGCTCGTCGCCGTCGACCAGCTCTGCCATCTCTGACTGCGACTTCTCCATCTCGTGCAGTAGCTGGTCGAGCCCGCGAGCGGACAACACCCGGTCCCTGGCCGAAACCGAGAGGTCACCCTCACGGGGATCCTGGGGCAGGTAGCCCACTTCTCCGGTCCGGCGAATCTGGCCCCCGTAGGGAGGGCATTGGTCTGCCAACGCCCGCAACGTGGTGGTCTTGCCGGCACCGTTGCGGCCGACCAGGCCGATCCGGTCGCCGGGCTGCACCCGCAGGGTGGCTCCGGACAGCAGGATCCGCGAGCCGGCGCGCAGCTCAAGGTCAGTGGCGGTGATCACGATGCGGAGACTCCAAAGGTGGTCGCTGGCAGGGATAGGTTCCCCACGCGCCGTGACGCGTGGGGCCGGCAGCGCATCAGCTTGTCGCGACCACGACCCCATACTACCGACGGCTGCACCCGGATTACGGTGCCGCCATGACCACGGACGGCATGGGTACCGAGGACTTCACCGGCTGAGTGGCTCTGGTGTCCGGTGCCAGCCGCGGCATCGGGTACGCAATCGCCGCCGCACTGCTGGTTGGTGGCGCCGCGGTGACGATCACCGCGCGCAAAGCCGACGAACTGGCGGCGGCAGCTGATGAACTGGCCCGCACCGTTGCGGGCGGCGCCGACCGCGTCCTCGCCGTGCCCGGCAACGCAGGAGACGGCGCCGCGCGTGCCGACGCGGTGGACCGGACAGTGGAGCAGTCACGTTCCTCGCTTCCGACGCCGCCTGCTGGGTCACCGGCGAGACGGTGCGAGTCGACGGCGGCCTACTCGCTACCGGCCCGCTACGCTGAATGGATCATGGAGCCGGCCCTACCCTGGGTGCTCTGCACTTCCCGAACTCCACAACAGCGCTGTTCCGCCGACGTTGGCCAGCGCTGCTGTGGAGTTCGGGAATACCAGGGCTGGTGGCAACCCGAGGACCCGGTGGGACAGGCCCTATTCCGGCGGCGGGTCAAGCTGGACCTCCACGCAACGAACCCTGCGAGCGGCCTCGTCGAGCAC
>JAICSB010000114.1 GCA_025937115.1 Pseudonocardiaceae bacterium
GTGCGGGTAGTGGATTCGGGAGACGATGGAGCCATGATGGAGGTGGTGGCAGCAGCTGCTGAGCTGGCCAGGCCGGGTGACGTCGTGCTACTAGCCCCGGCGGCGGCATCGATGGACATGTTCACCGACTACGCACATCGTGGCCGGGTGTTCGCCGCTGCCGTCGCCGCGCTGGATATCCGGTGAGTAGCTCAACCCGGCGCGGTACGCCGACGTCTGATCGACGGCGGACGGATCGGCCGCGGGGTGCACGGCCGCATGGTGCAGGGCCGCGGGGTGCAGCGTCGCAGGGCGCTCGGTCGCAGTCAGGTCGGTCGGCGCTGGTTCACTGGGCGGCCGCTCGGGACGGGCTCACCGCCTGGCTGGCCCGGCCGCTCACCTCGTTGCACCTGGTGCTCGCAGTTTTCGGTCTGTTGATCCTGTTCGGCCTGGTGATGGTGCTGTCAGCCTCCAACGTGGAGTCCTACACCAAGGTCGGCTCCTCTTATGCGGTGTTCGTCCAGCAACTGGCGTACTGCGGGTTCGGGCTGGTGTTGTTCTGGGTGGGGTTACGGATGCCGGTGCGGATGCTGCGCGGCACCAGTGGGCTGTTCCTCGTCGCGTGCGTCGTGTTGCTGGCCATGGTGCTCAGCCCGCTCGGCGCGGAGATCAACGGAGCGCAGAAGTGGCTCCGGCTGGGGCCGCTTTCGCTGCAGCCTTCCGAACCGACGAAACTTGCACTGGCCCTGTGGGGGGCGCACGTACTGGTCACCAAACGGGCCCTGTTGCACCAGTGGCGACACCTGCTGGTGCCGCTGGTCCCGATGGCCGTCGCGATCTTTGCGCTGGTGATGGTGCAGCCCGATCTGGGTACCACGATCACGCTGGCCGTGGTACTACTCGCGCTGCTGTGGTTCGGCGGTGCGCCGCTTGAGCTGTTCGGCGCGATCGTGCTCGCCGCAGTCGCCGGGGCGGTCGCGATGGCCGGCCTGGCCGGCTACCGATCGCTGCGAATCCAGTCGTTCCTGCACCCGGGCTCCGATCCGCAGGGTGCGGCGTACCAGGCTCGCCAGGCGATGTTCTCACTCGCTGACGGCGGCTGGTGGGGGGTGGGGCTGGGACAGGGCAGCGCCAAGTGGGACTACCTGCCCAACGCGCACAACGACTTCATCTTCGCGATCATCGGCGAGGAGCTGGGCTTTCTGGGCTGCCTGGTGGTGCTGCTGCTGTTCGGCACGCTGGCCTACGTCGGGATTCGGATCGCAGTGCGCAACACCGACCCGTGGATCAAGCTGGTATCCGCGACTGTGACCACCTGGCTCGTCGGTCAGGCTGCGATCAACATCGGTTATGTTGTCGGCTTGCTGCCGATTACCGGGATCCCGCTGCCGCTGATCTCCTCCGGAGGCACCTCCATCGCTTTGACGATGCTGGCCTTCGGGTTGCTGGCCAACTTCGCCCGGCACGAACCGCAGGCGGTGTCCGCGTTGCGTCACGAGTTCACCCGGTCCGGGCACCACGGTGCGCTGCCGCGACTGCTGCAGCTGCGTCCTCCGGTGCCCTACGTGCCCGCGCCGCGGTCTCGCGCCGGGGGTTGGCCCACCCCGTCCGGCCGGGGTAGGCGGTGAAGGCGATATCTGTGGTGATCGCCGGGGGCGGCACCGCGGGACACGTCGAGCCAGCGTTGGCGCTGGCTGACGCGGTGCGCCGGGTGGCGCCCGAAGCGCGGATCACTGCGCTGGGCACCCAACGTGGGCTGGAGACCACCCTGGTGCCCCAGCGTGGCTACCCGCTGGAGCTCATTCCCGCGGTGCCGCTGCCACGCCGCCCGAGCGCGGATCTGCTGGCGCTGCCGGTGCGGATCCACGCCGCGGTGCGCCGGGTCCGGGAAGTGCTCGACGCGGTCGCCGCCGACGTGGTGGTCGGGTTCGGTGGCTACGTCGCGCTGCCGGCCTACCTCGCCGCGCGCGGCCGGGTGCCGATCGTGGTCCACGAGGCCAACGCCCGGGCCGGGTTGGCCAACAAGATTGGGGCGCGGTTCGCCGACCGGGTCCTCGCCGCCGTACCCGACAGTGGACTGCCCCGAGCCGAAGTGATCGGAATCCCGCTGCGGCGGGTGATCTCGTCGCTGGACCGGCGCGCGTTACGGGCCCAGGCCCGGGAGCATTTCGGCCTGGACCCGGCGGCGCCGACCCTGCTGGTGACCGGTGGTTCGCAGGGCGCCCGCTCGCTGAACACCGCGGTGTCGGGCGCGGCGGCCGAGCTCGGCGCCGCCGGGATCGGGGTGCTGCACGCGCATGGGCGACGCAACACCGTGTCCGTGGAGGTGGTGCCGGGGGCACCGCCCTACATAGCGCTGCCCTACCTGGAACGGATGGACCTGGCGCTGGCAGCCGCCGATCTCGCGATCTGCCGGGCGGGGGCGATCACCGTTGCTGAGCTGTCCGCCGTCGGCCTTCCCGCGTTGTATGTGCCGCTGCCGCACGGTAACGGGGAGCAGGCGCTCAACGCCCGTCCGCTGGTGCAGGCCGGCGGTGCACTGCTGGTGGCAGATGCCGACCTCACGCCGGCCAGGGTCGTCAAGGAGGTGGTGGGGATCCTCACCGATCCACACCGGCTTGCGGAGATGAGTGCGGCCGCACGGGTAGCCGGTCATCCGGACGCCGACGATGTGCTGGCCGCGATCGTCTTGGAGGCCGCTCGGTGACTGGTGCACCTACCCTGGTACCGCCTCCGCTGCCACCGCAGCTGGCCCGCGCCCACTTGATCGGGATCGGCGGTGCCGGGATGAGCGGGGTGGCCCGGATCGTGCTGGCCCGCGGTGGGGCGGTGTCCGGTTCGGACGCCAAGGACTCGGAGGCGCTACTCGCGTTGCGGGAGCTAGGCGCGAAGGTGACCGTCGGGCACGCCGCGGCCAACCTCGACCAGCTCGGTGCGAACCCGACTGCGATCATCAGCACCAAGGCGGTGCACCAGACTGATCCGGACAATCCGGAACTCGTCGAGGGTGCTCGGCGCAGTATCCCCGTGATCCACCGTTCGGCGGCGCTGGCCGTCCTGATGAGCGGCTACCGCGTCGCCTGCGTCACCGGGACCGCCGGCAAGACCTCCACCACCTCGATGCTGACGGTTGCGTTGCGGCATTGTGGCGCCGATCCGTCATTTCTCATCGGTGGTGACCTCACTGGCGCTGGCACCGGCGCCCACCACGGTCGCGGCGACATCTTCGTGGCCGAAGCCGACGAGAGTGACGCCAGCTTCCTGGCCTACTCGCCGGACGTGGTTGTCGTCACCAATGTCGAGGCTGATCACCTGGACCACCACGGCACCGTCGAGGCCTACACCGCCTGTTTCGATGCTTTCGTCGCCCGTCTAGCCCCGGACGGGGTGCTGATCGCCAACGCTGATGATCCAGGCTCCGCCGCGCTGGCCGACCGTGCCGCCGCGTCCGGGGTGCGAGTGCGCCGCTACGGCAGGCTTGCTGCCGCGGTGGCCGACGCCCGGCTGCTGGCATATACCCCCGACGGTGGGCGGGGTACCGCCAGCCTGGCGTTGACCGGATCGGATGGCGAGTCGCACCAGGTGCGGCTCCAGATCGCGGCGCCTGGGGAGCACATGGCGAGCAACGCCGTCGCGGCGTTGTTGGCCGGCCTGGAGCTGGGCGCACCGCTGCCGGGTCTGCTGGCGGGGCTGGCCGGCTTCAGCGGGGTGCGCCGCCGGTTCGAGCTCATCGGACAGGCGGCCGGCGCGCGAGTCTACGACGACTACGCCCACCATCCGACGAAGGTGGCGGCCGCGCTGCGGGGTGCCCGCCAGGTGGTGGGGCACGGGCGGCTGCTGGTGGCATTCCAGCCGCACCTGTACTCCCGCACCCGGGACTTCGCCGCCGAGTTCGGTACCGCGCTGGCGCTGGCCGACGTGGTGCTGCTGTTGGACGTCTACGGGGCCCGGGAGAATCCGTTGCCGGGTGTCACCGGAGCGCTGATCGCGCAAGCGGTGCCATTGCCGGCGGATTGTGTGCTCTACGAGCCGTGCTGGGTCGATGTGCCCGGACGGCTGGCTGGTCTGGTGCGACCCGGCGACGTGCTGGTCACGATGGGAGCCGGGGACGTCACGATGCTCGGTCCGCTCCTCCTCGCCGAGCTGGCGGGCCGCGGCTCCGCCCCCGGCGGCGCGGGTCCGCCGTGAGGGCGTCGGGTCCCGGTGCCCCGGGTGCCCGCCGCCGATCCCGTCGCGATACGCCTCGTCCGTCAGACGTCCCACGACATCGCGGTGCGGCGCGTCGCACCAGCGCGGCCGAAGAACCCCATGATCGCCGTTTCGGAAGAATCAACCGCGCCCAGCGCGGCTCTCGCTTCCCGAATCGCGATCATGCGGCGGTGGCGTCGCACAGTGCCGCTGCGCCGCTGGCCGCTCGGTCCAGTGTCGAGGTTGCGCAGCCGCCGGCGCCGGGCCCGTCCAGACCGTCCCGAACCTGGCTGATCTGGCTGGCTGCCGGGATGGTGGTGCTGGCCTTGGTCGGTGGCGGGACGTGGGTGCTGCTGATCAGTTCGTTGTTCGACGCCCGTTCCGTGGCGGTGGCGGGCACCAAAGAGCTTCCCGCCGACGTCGTGAAGGCGGTCGCGGCGGTGCCGTTGGGCACGCCGATGTTGCGGCTGGACACCACAGCGATCGAGCGCCGGGTCGCCGCGGTGCCTCGGGTGGCCAACGTGCAGGTGCGGTGCAGCCTGGACGGCACGGTGCGAATCGAACTCACTGAACGCATCCCGGTCGCGGTCGTGCGTCGCGGCAACGGCGTGCACCTGGTCGACGCCACCGGAACCGACTACGCGACGGTGCCCGTCGAGCCGCCCGGCCTGCCCGAGCTGCGGTCAGACCGGGTCGGGCCCCGGGACGCCGCCACGGTGGCCGCGCTGACGGTACTGACCGGGCTGCCCGACTGGCTGCGGGCCCAGGTGCGCTCGATAGCCGCGAACTCTCCCGCTGACGTCGTGCTGCGACTGGATAATGCGCGCCCGGGCACTGGGCGTCTGGACATTGGGCGCAGCGGTACCAGCCGGGAAGTGCGCTGGGGCGGCGTGGAGGACAGCGCGCGCAAGGTAGCCGTACTGGGCCCGCTGCTGAGCCAACCCGGCAAGATCTACGACATCTCCAGCCCGGCGTTGCCCACCATCGCCTGAGATGATTCCAGGCCTGAGTGCTCGTATCCTCCCGAGCTCCACAGCAGAGCTGCTCAACCGCAATGGAACAGCTCTGCTGTGGAGCTCGGGAATGGGAGGGCTGCCGCCCGGTCGAGGGACGGTGGTACACCTCGGGTTAGTGGCGCTGCCAGAACGAAATACGGGTCGCCGCATAGACTCGCGTCGCCGGATCGCCGACCTTCTCGGCGTGCCTGCTGGACCCTGCCGGTGCGGGTGCCTACCGTCGCTCAGAGACAAAGCTGACATAACTCTAATCCTTTAGCTGAGGTTGAGAGTTCTGCCACGCCGAGGGGAGCAGGAATGTCCGGACGTCGGCAGGGTGCTGGCAGCGACGAGGAAGGCCGCACTGTGTGCGACATCGAAGGCGCAAACGAATGAACCCCCCGCACAACTACCTCGCCGTGATCAAGGTCGCCGGAATCGGCGGTGGCGGCGTCAACGCGGTCAACCGCATGATCGAAGTCGGGCTCAGCGGCGTCGAGTTCATCGCGGTCAACACCGACGCCCAGGCGTTGCTGATGTCCGACGCCGACGTCAAGCTCGATATCGGACGCGAGCTCACCCGCGGGCTCGGCGCGGGCGCGAACCCGGAGGTCGGCCGCAAGGCTGCCGAAGACCATCGCGAGGAGATAGAAGACGTCCTCAAAGGCGCGGACATGGTGTTCGTCACCGCGGGTGAGGGTGGTGGCACCGGCACTGGAGGGGCTCCCGTGGTGGCGAGCATCGCTCGCAAGCTGGGCGCGCTGACCATCGGCGTGGTGACCAGGCCATTCACCTTCGAGGGCAAGCGGCGAGGCGGTCAGGCCGAGGACGGCATCGCCGAGCTGCGAAACGAGTGCGACACCCTGATCGTGATCCCCAATGACCGGCTGTTGCAGCTTGGTGACGTCAACGTCAGCCTGATGGATGCTTTCCGGTCCGCCGACGAGGTACTGCTGTCCGGTGTTCAGGGCATCACCGACCTCATCACCACACCCGGTCTGATCAACTTGGACTTCGCTGACGTGAAAAGCGTCATGTCCGGCGCGGGCAGTGCACTGATGGGTATCGGATCCGCCCGTGGGGAGGGCAGGTCGGTGCAGGCCGCCGCAAAGGCCATCAACTCGCCGTTGCTGGAAGCGTCGATGGAAGGCGCGCACGGCGTCCTGCTGTCCATCGCCGGCGGCTCCGACTTGGGCCTCTTCGAGATCAATGAGGCCGCGTCGCTGGTACAGGAGTCCGCGCATCCCGAAGCCAACATCATCTTCGGCACGGTGATCGACGACTCGCTGGGCGACGAGGTACGAGTCACGGTGATAGCCGCTGGTTTCGACTCCGGGGTGCCGTCACACAAAAGGCTGGATCCGACGCCGGTGGCCGCGCGGACAGTCGCTCGGGCGCAGGCCGGTCAGGTTGGGCAGGCAGCCGGGTCCACCGCAGCGGGGTCAGCGTCGGCTCGGTCCTATCCGGGGGCGGCGCCGGGCCGCCAGACACCACCCAATCCAGCCGCCTGGCAGCCCGCCACCGGACCCCGCAAGCCGAGCCGGGCGGTGCCGGTAACCGACGATTTCGACGACGATGACGAGGTGGACGTTCCACCGTTTATGAAGCGGTGAGCACCGCCCGGATCCGGCGGGTGCTGACCACTCGCCACGGCGGGGCATCAGCTCCGCCGTATGACTCGTTCAACTTGGGCGAGCACGTGGGTGACTGTGCTGAGGCGGTAGCCGCCAACCGCGAACGGCTTGCTACCGGCATTGGCCTGCCCCGCAACCACTTGGTCTGGATGGAGCAGGTGCACGGCCGCACTGTCACCGTGGTCGAGCAGCCTCAGCCGCAGCCGGTCCCGGCCTGCGATGCGCTGGTCACCACGCAGTCCCAGCTCGCGGTGGCAGCCCTGGTCGCCGACTGTGTTCCAGTGTTGCTTGCTGATCCGGTCGGACACGTTGTCGCTGCGGTGCACGCCGGGCGGGTGGGCGCTCGGGTCGGGGTGCTGCCCGCCGCGCTGGAGATGATGCGGCGGCTCGGCGCGCGAATCGAGCGGGTCGAGGCGTTACTCGGACCGTCGGCGTGTGGGCAGTGTTACGAGGTACCCGAGCAGATGCAGGCCGACGTGGAAGCCCGATTACCTGGCAGTGCATGCCGGACCCGTCAGGGCACCGCGGGCCTGGACTTGCGGGCCGGGCTGTGGCACCAGCTGGCGGCGGCAGGCGTGGCCAAGGTTGGTGTCGACCCACGGTGCACGATCGAGGACGCCGCGCTGTACAGCTACCGCCGCGACGGCGTCACCGGCCGGCTTGCCGCAGTGACTTGGTTGGAGCAATGACGGATCTGGACCAGCGACGTCGCGAGGAGCTGGCTGCGGCGCTGGCGCGGGTCCGCGGGCGCATCGCCAGCGCGTGCGCCGCGGCGGGACGCGATCCTGCTGAGGTCCGTCTGCTCCCGGTCACCAAGACCTTCCCGGCGCGAGACGTCGCCCTGCTCGTCGACGTCGGTCTGTTCGATACCGCTGAGGCCCGCGATGCCGAGGCCGCGGCGAAAGTGGCGGAGGTCAACGAGTTACGTCCGGTCGCGGTGATGCGCTGGCACATGGTCGGTCGTGTGCAGCGAAACAAGTGCCCGTCAGTGGCTCGATGGGCGGCGCAGGTGCAGTCGGTGGATTCGCCGCGATTGGTCGAGGCGCTGCAGCGAGCTGTCCGCTCCGCGAGGGAGGCCGGGCGACGCCAGGGCACCCTCGGCGTATTGATCCAGGCCAGCCTGGATGGCGACCCCACACGTGGCGGCTGCCCGCTGACAGAACTCGAGGCGCTGGCTGATCGGGTGGCAGCCGCGTCGCAGCTCCGGCTGGAAGGAGTGATGGGAGTCGCCCCGCTCGGGATCGATCCCGGGGATGCGTTCGCCCAGCTCGCGGTGGCTGCCCAGCGGTTGCGCCGTTCGCATCCCGGCGCGGTCGAGATGTCCGCCGGGATGAGCGGCGACCTCGAGCAGGCCATCACGCACGGCTCGACGTGCGTGCGTGTCGGAACCGCGCTATTGGGTGATCGGCCGTTAACCTCGCGCTGACCGGGTACGACGGTCCGTGGGCTGGAGTCGGATTCGTGGGTCGAGGTCGGGTTCGGCGGGTGGTGCGTCGAAGATGGGGATAGGAAGGCGAACGATGAACGCGCTGCACAGGCTGAAGGCGTACTTCGGCATGGTCGGAGTCGAGGAGTTCGACGCAGCTGAGTTCGGTGCAGCGGAATTCGGCGACTATCACTCGAGCTACCGCGCTGAATACCCCGATCCGGTCAATGGCAACCAGGGTTATGACCCAGCGTACGACCAAGGCCCCGACATGGCCGCAGCCAAGGCTCCGGCGGCCAACGCCCCGAGTGAGCATGCTGCCGAACGACCGGGCGTGCGACGTCCGCACCGGGCCGCTGCCGAGGATTACGATGACGGGTTCGCAACCCGGCTCGGGCATCACGCGGCGCCCAGGGCGCATTCCGCCCGATCTCCTTCCTGGGCCGCCGGTTCTCGTTCCACAGATTCTCGAGCCGCCGGTCCGTGGACGGCGGCGGCTCCGGTGCGCGGCTCGCTGGCGATCGACACGGCGACCATTGACGCCAGGTCAACGGTCTGCCAGCCGGTCGTACCTCAACGCGTCGCGCCAGCGCCACGCACTGGTTCGCTCGCTGAAGATGCACTCGGAGACGGTGGATCACATCCGCTGTCCCGCATCGTCACGCTGCATCCGCACAACTACAACGAGGCCCGGCCCATCGGGGAACGCTATCGAGAGGGCAATCCGGTGATCATGAACCTGACTGAGATGGAGGACCGGGACGCCAAGCGGCTGGTCGACTTCGCGGCCGGGCTGGCTTTCGCGCTGCGCGGCTCGATCGACAAGGTCACCAACAAGGTGTTCCTGCTCTCGCCGCCCAACGTCGACGTGTCCGCCGA
>JAICSB010000539.1 GCA_025937115.1 Pseudonocardiaceae bacterium
GAGCGGAGCATCGGCCCCGTGCCGGGGCCGGCGCCGCGCAGCGGCGCCTTGGCCTCCCGCAAGGCGGTCTCCGACCCGTCCCACCGCCACCTGTAAAGGGCGGCGAGCTCGGGGGCCGGGTACTCTCCCCAGTCCATGAGGTCGGTGACCAGGCAGAACATCTCCGGGACGTCCTGGCCTTCCACGTCGGCGAAGTACTCGATGACGCGGACGGGCACGGTGACGCCGTCGCCGGACAGTTCCGCCCGGTAGGACCCGTCGGGCAGGATCTCCGAGGTCCGCCGCAGCGGGATGTCGCTCTTGAGCCGGATCAGCACGTGCGTGCGCTCGGTCATCCGGGCGATCCTGGGCGCGCCGTGGTAGTTGCGGTCCATGAGCCAGATCCAGTCCGGGGCGAGCAGGACCGGGCAGTCGCGCAGGGCCTCGTCCAGGAGCGACTGCTCGGCGGCGGCCTTGCCCGTCCCGGCGGGCCCGTGCGGGATCGCGAACAGGGCCCGGCACGAGCAGCAGGTCACCGGCAGGGCCCTGGCCTGCGGGAACGGCGACGAGTCGTCCCCGGTGCCGACGGACCCGAAGAACGCCCTGTTCGCGGGCGTGTCCGGTACCCGGATCAGGGTCCCGTCGATCGCGCCGGCCTTCAGCGGCCTGCTCTTCCCGACGGTGACGGCACCGGGGCAGCCCTCGCCCTGATGGCGGTGCCAGGACGCGCCGAGCACGGTATCCCGCAGTTCCTCCAGGGGGGCCGGGCCGAGGGCGCTGCGCCATTTCCCGGCCGCCCGCGCCGACGCCGGCCGCCACGGCTTCGCCCAGGGGACCAGGGCCAGGTCCCCGGCCAGCGCCGCGACCGCGTCCTGGAGCCGGGCATCCGGCATGAGCGTCATCAAGACGATCACCCGGATCATGAACGCCCTGGCCAGGAGCCTTTCCCGCTCGCCCTTCACGAACCGGCCGTCCAGCCCCGCGTCCTCCGCGATCCCGCTCACGACCCCGGGGACGGCCGCCGCCTCCAGCGGGCCGAGCGTCGCGTGGTGCACCGGGCTGCCCTTGGCCCGTACCTGCCCGTCCCGCCTCACCTGCGCGTCCGCGACCACCACCACCTTGCAGAACACCACGTCATCGCGGGTGCCGATCGCCTTCGTGCCGCCCACGACCAGCGCGGACCGGTCCGCCCCGTCCAGGTCCCGGCCGCTCTTCAGCGGCGACGCGACCAGTTCCAGCGGGACTGCCACGATCATCCCGGCCGAAACGGACGCGGCACGCGCCGGGACAGGGTAAGAAAGCACGTGAGGCTCCTGTTGCGAAGTGGGATCTAGACACTCGCACTTCTAACGGGAGCCTCACCCATCTCGCAGGAAACCTGAGCAACAAGCCAACAGCCAGGAACGATCACGCAGCGCAACCGGAAACGGGACCAGCCCTCAACCGTTCCGCCTTAAAGCGCTGGCATTGCATCCCGACCGCGCGGGACCAACTCGGCACGGCAACTGTCTGCGCTGTGATACTGCCCACGGGTAGGGCCGGGGAAGCCGCCGGTGAGGTTATGTCACCTCGATAGGGACGGGTATTTGGAGGTCGGTGGCAATGGGCGTGTAGAGATCGACACCCTGTTCCTGGGTCTTGAGTGACACGATGAGCGAATAACGGACGGGCAGATCGAGTCGATCCCTGCGTCGGTTCCGCTTCCACCAGCCGCCGACCGGGTAGACGCCCACGATGCCGCAGGCCGCGAGGTCCTGCCCAGACCCTTCCCATACATCTTGGTGGAGCGAGCCGAGGTTTCGCTGGTTAGGACCGATCAGCCATCGGTGGTCGGAGCCCGACGATCGTGAGGCGGGGGAGGAGTCTTCGTCGTTCTCGGCTTCACGATTCAGGCGCGCTATGAACTCGGCCTCGGTGATATCGGTCGGTGCCTTCAAGTCAAACCGGAGAAGGTGGGACGCGTAGGAGTAACGTTGCCGCCATCCTCGTCGTGACGCGGAAGGCTCGACGAAGTAGGAGAGAGTGACTTTCAAGGTGACATCTCCGGCGCCGATGCTCTCCAGGACCTCGGTGGGCCATGGGAGTGCGTGCAGCCGGAACCTGCGCATCTTGTAGTCGGATCCTTCGAAGGGGACGAAGATGTCCTGGGTTATGAGCGTGACGGCCTGCCGGGAGGAGCGCAGGACGGCCTCCTCGGTTGGCACGCCCCATCCGTATGGTCGGAGAAGATGGAGCTTGGGTTCCTTCTTGGTGCCGGTGGCGTCCAACTCGGCCCGCATCGCCGGTGTCCATTCGGCTGCGTGAACCAAGAGCCCGCGGATCGTCTCAGGCCAATACTCCGGGTAGTGCGCGATCGTGAGCGCGGCGATCCGCGATACTTGCGCGGTGGCGGCGCTGGTGGCGTTCGCGGACGTCAACTCCAAGTCATTGTGGATGCCGACGGAACGCAACGACAACAGCGGGTGACGCTCATGGAAACCAGTCGCCCCGTCGGTGAGGACATTGCCTCCTTCGAAGCAGATGTCCGGTTTGATGGGCCATGTGCGTTTCCCGAACAGTAGCGACGTCCTGCTGTGGGGCGAGAGTTCGCCCTGGCCCGCCAAGGCTGTCCAGCTGGCGAAGTCAGGATCTACCGGGGTGTTGATGAGATCGGTGTGCGCGCTGACGGTCAGAGCGTTCCACGCCTGCGCGGGGTCTTCTACCGCCGAGGTGTCCGACTCGGTCCGGTGGTCGGTGGTGTAGGCATCGACGTTTCCAGCGGCGACGATGATGAGTCGGCTTGACTCGGGATCGGGCGTGGGGTGCCGCGGTAGCTGGGCCCCGGGGCGGGCGTGGTGGGGTGCCACGGCCCGCGCGGCGGCCGGCGGTGAGCCC
>JAICSB010000366.1 GCA_025937115.1 Pseudonocardiaceae bacterium
ACGAACTCGCTCAGAATTAGGGCCAGGTCCGAGGTGAGTGCGTAATCAGTAGCCAATCGGTATAACCGTTGACGAGCGTCAGTCATAGCAAACTGACTAATACCAGGCGTTTCCACACTCGCGCGCAGCATGGCCGAGCTACGGGCGGTATGCAACACTAAATCTCGAATACTTACCACGCCGCCGCCGAGCGACGCCGCACCTACGCCCAGAACCTTGAGCACCCCGCGCCGGTTCACGTCATCATCCACCTGCTCGTCGCGGTCCACAGTGGTTTCCAGCGGAGCATCGATGGAGCCACCGGCGAGTAGGTCAGTGAGTTGTTCAGGCGTCACCTTCAAAGCGGCGGCAAGTTTAGGCCACAGCCACGCAAGAGGCTCACTCTTCCCTGCCTCCCATCGTACAACCGTGGACCGCTCCACGTTCAAAAGCGCGGCCAAAGACTCCTGAGTAAAGCCCAGAGCTTTACGGCGCTGCACGAAACGACGACGCACCAGGCGCCCTACGGCCGCCATAATCTCCCGCCCTTCCCAGTCAAATAATCCCAGCTCAGTCGAGGGTAACGCCCCATTGGTGCCCCATCAGCGCCCAGTGCGCGCTCTGGCCCCCTCGTTGTTACGCACGGTTGTGTGTAAAGGCTACGACCCCTACCTGCACCCAGCAACGGAGGCGCCCCGCCATGACTAGCCGAGATGCCATGGCTGCCGACCTCCGGGTTGACCTTGGCGCGTTGCGGTCGCTGACGGTGACGGTGCTCAAAGCGCATACCGATGCTGTTGGTCTGTGCCCGGTGAGCTGGGTGCGGTGGCGCCGGCAGCGGGCCTGTCCGTACGCGGGTAAGCACCGGCGGGCGGTGAGAGCGCGGCGGCGAGACCACGTCACCCCGATCGTTGAAGCCCGCGCTCTCACCGCGCACTTTCTGACTGATGAGGCGTTCGCCGCCGACCGGCTCGACGGCCGGTGCCTGGCCCTGTGCGGCGTCGATGTGCTGCCTCCCCCGCCGACCGTCGCCGAGGCCCACCACTGCAGCGGGTGTGTGGCGTTGTGACCCGCTGGGCGATGTCCCACTGGGACTCGCACGTGCACTTGCTGACCGAGGAGCAGGTCCTTGCAGGTGTGCTCGTGGCGCGCTGTGGGCTTCCGTTGCCCACCGACACCCACCGGCACGACCAGCCGCCACCCGGTTCACCGTGCGAGCGCTGCCGCCTGATCTTCATCATGGACCGCGCCTTGGACGCGCTGGCGGTCGCTCTCGCTGATTCCCAGATCCCCGGCCGGGCCGCCGGTTGAGCAATGCCCCCGATGACTCCCGGCGGCCCGGCCGGACCCACCACCACATGAGGCGGCGAACATGACCCACCTAGCGAAGCACCCACGAACAGCACCCGGGCCCGCCCGAGCGACCGCGAGCGGCCAGGAAGCGGCCGACAGGTGCTGCGCTCTGGTGGCCGGTCACGGTGACGACATCGACGATGCTGCTCGCGACGGCGCCACCTCGGGGCGGCGTGAGCGATGAGTGAGTCACCGATCAGCGGCGACCCGTGGATCGACGCCTACCTGCGCTGCCGTGCGGCGGTTCTGACTGGGGAAGTGCAGACGCTCGCGGAAGCGGAGGAGTTCGCGCATGAGTTGCGGCGTGGCCTTCCCCGGACAGCGCCGTCAGTACCGGCCGCGATGTTCATCACGGCAGACATCGATATCGCATTCCCGGAGTCGCCTTTTCCAGAGTTCCAGGAACTGATGGTTGGCCTGTGGAAGCCAGATTTCGCGAGACGGGAATCGACATGACCGTGACGGACCTGGGGATAGCCGGCAGACGGGACACGGGAGACGCGCGGCTTGACGAACTGCTGCAGAGAGCTGACGCGGCACTGCGTAGCGCGCTGCGCGCTCAACGCGGCCGGTTGGACAACAAGGACCTCATCGAGGCGCGGTTGTGGACATTGCTGATCGATCGGATCGTCAAGGAATGGCGGATGGGTCGCCCGCTCGCCGAGCGCATCATGGACCAGGCGCTAGGGTATCTCCGGTTGTGCGCCACCCACCCGGGCGAGACGTTCAGTCCGTCACCGCTCGTCGATATCGGATGGCACATTTTCATTTTGCATACCCGCGCCTACACCGAGTTCTGTGACGGCTTGGCCGGGCACTACATCCACCACACCCCGTACAACGACGCCGAGGCCGATATCGCAGCGGCGGATTGTGGGCCGTGCGGGCCGTGCCATGCTAATGAGCGCAAGCTGGAGCCGGGTGTGAACAACATTGCGCGCACGGTGGCGGCACTGCGGGCACTCGGCATCGCCGTCGACGAGCCGTTGTGGCACAGCACGCGGTCGGAGCTAGCGTGGGTCGGGGACTGGGCGGCCAAATAGGGCCAGCAACGCGTCGCGGTCGTCGTCGGGTGCGGTGCGATTGCGGCGGGTGTGGCCGCAGGCCACGCATCGCTGAACTACGACGATCTCGCCGCCCTCGGACAGCGCTCCGACCGGCTCCATCGCTGCGCCACACTCGGCGGCCCGGTCGCCCGGGTTGATGTCGACGTGCCGCGACCACAGGCACCGCGGGCAATGGTTGGTGTAGCCGCTGCCGCGCACCGGCGTCCCGCAGCGCAGGCAGGTGAAGTCCTCCCGGCGGCGAGTGAACGACGGTGGCTGGGTCATAGTCGGTCAGCATCGCACCCGCGTCGACCGGGGTCAGTTCGACGTTACGCTAAGTGTGTCCACGCGGCGGGTGTCCTGCAGGATGCCGGGCGGCGGGTGTCCCGCAAGATACGGAGGCGGATCATGATTCGGAGGGTGCGGACCGACGATGGGCGCACCTGGTGGGTCCGGAGCAGCATCAGCTGGACCAGACGGGCCATGTCCGACGAGTTCGAGCATGACATGACCGATTTCGGCCACGGCATCATAATGCTGATCATCCTCGTCGCGCTGACGCTGTTCGTGGTGTTCTGGACTCCGGCCGAGGTGGTCAGACCGGCCTGGTTCGTCCTGCTGGTTTTGCTGATTTTGATGATGCTGCCGGTGTCGTGGGCGCTGCAACGGCCCTGGCTCATCAGGGTGCACACAAGTGGTCCGGTGGGCACCGACGGTGAGCATTTGGAAGAGGTCGTAAGCGGCATGATCCCGGCCCGGGAGACGGTTTACCAGATCGTTGATGACCTCAAAAGAACAGGCACTCCAGGTGACGGCAACGGGTCGCTTATGCGGGTCGGGTCCCCCCCACCGTTACGCGATTCTTGAGTCCCTGCGCCTAGGTCCGATCGGATCCGTCGTACATTCGATCGGATTGCCGCACACTGGGACGTATGCCGGAGCTGCCCGAGGTCGAGGCGCTGGCGCATCATCTGCGCGAGCACGCTGTCGGCGCGATCGTGACCCGCGTCGACGTTGCATCCCTGACGGTGCTCAAGACCGTGCAACCGCCGGTGAGTGCACTGCACGAACGGCCGGTGACCGCCGCGACCAGACACGGAAAGTTCCTCGCGGTGCATACCGACGGGCCCGCGCTGGTCTTCCACCTGGCGCGGGCCGGCTGGTTGCGCTGGTCGGACGCGCTGGCCGCCGCCGCGCCGCGCCCGGGCAAGGGACCGATCGCACTGCGGGTGCATCTCAGCGGGGGGATCGGCTTCGACCTCACCGAGGCGGGCACCCAGAAGCGGCTCGCGGCGTACGTGGTAGCTGACGCGGCCGGCATCTCTGATCTACCCGGGATCGCCCGCCTCGGCTCGGACGCTCTGACGCTGTCCCGTGACGGACTCGCCGAGGTGCTTCGTGGGCGCACCGAGCGGCTTAAAACGGTGCTGACCGACCAGACGATGATCGCCGGAGTCGGCAACGCCTACTCCGACGAAGTGCTGCATGCCGCCCGGCTGTCGCCCTATGCCACCGCTGGGAGATTGACCGACGACGCGGTGGACCGGCTGCACGAGGCGCTGCAGCGGGTGCTGCGCGATGCGGTAGCCCGCTCGGTCGGTCAGGGCGCCGCTCGGCTCAAGGGGGAGAAGCGGGCGGGTCTGGCCGTGCATGCCCGCGCCGGTCTGCCCTGCCCGGTATGCGGCGACACCGTCCGGGAGGTGTCCTTCGCTGACCGCGCCTTCCAGTACTGCCCGACCTGCCAGACCGGCGGCAAGCCGCTGG
>JAICSB010000430.1 GCA_025937115.1 Pseudonocardiaceae bacterium
AGAACTGCCGCCGGGCCATCCGCCCGGGCGGGTTCATGGCGATCACCGACGCGGTGCCGTACGCCACCGACCCCCGCGAGCGCCGGTTCAGTGCCATCGTGACGTACTACCACCAGCACTTCATGGGGCGCCGCCTGCTCAACGAGGAGGAGTGGCGCCGCAAGCTGCTGTCAGTCGGGTTCTCCTCGGTGGAGTGCGTGCGCCACCGGTTCCCGACCGGCCGGTTCTTCCTCGCCCGCAAGTAGCGGCACCAGGGATGATCGCAGGCGACAGCAACGATCCAGAAGCGCTGGCATATGCCATCGAGTTGCGCCGGTATTACACGTTAGAACGCCCGACAGGGAATGGGAAGGCATGACCAAAATGTCCTTCGGCGACCAGCTCTCCGACAGCCTCGTACGCAAGAGCTTTCGTCTCACCGTCGAGGCCGACATCAACCAGAGCATGTCCACGCGAGGTGAGCTGTGAGCGATATAAGGGCCACGTACCTGCGTTTCCCCGGGTGGACTCAGCACTTCTGGACCTGGCAGACCGGTAAAGCGCTGCCAGGCCAGGAGCCACTAATCCGACACACGTGGGCTTCTTATTTGGCCGTAACGCTAGGGGTGTTCCTTGGCGGTCTGGCGATCTCCGCTACCGCCACCGCCGCTATGTTCCCCCTGTGGTACCTTGTCGTCCTGCTCGGCTGGTTCCCGACGGTCACCGGGGCACGCATGCTGGTGCTGGTGATTGCTCACCAGGCGCTGCATAGGCGATTCTCTGGCAACCAGGGCGTCGATCGTTTCTGGGGCGAAGCGGCGACCGTCTTGACCTTCTCCGCCACCTTCCAGGAGTTCAAGGAAAAGCACTTCGACAACCACCACAGACGCGAGGTCTTCGCGACGGAGGCTGATCCGCCGGTACAGGTCTTGATCGGCCTTGGTTTCCGGCCCGGGCTCTCCCGTGCGGCTCTCTGGCGGCGATCCTGGTTCGTCTTCTTCTCTCCTGCCTTCTACGCCCGCAGTTTCGCAGATCGGTTCGTTAGCAACATCAGTAGCGGCAGCTGGCGCCGCCTGGCTTTCGCGGTATGGATAGCCTGGTGGGTCTCGCTGCCATTCTGGATGCCGCACGGCCTCCTCGTCCTTATCCTGGCCTTCATCCTCCCTGTCATTCTCTTCGCCGAGCTAAGCGAGCTGCTAGATAAGCTGGGCGAGCACGAGTGGCTGGCGCCGCGCATTCCCGAGTACGGTCACCGTTTCTACACCGCGGCGAACACGGCGGCGAGGTTCTGCGGCAGCCCGGTACCCGCACAGTCAATGCCATTCGGCCCCCAGTGCAAGGCTTGGGTGAGGTGGGTCACCCTGACGGCCTTTTACCACTTGCCTGCGCGCCTGCTCGTGATAGCGGGAGATTTGCCCAATCACGATTATCATCACCGCTATCCGTCCACGCCTGAGTGGACAACGGCCGCCTACGCGCGTCAGCGCGATATCGATCTGGGTCCCCAAGGGCCGCCGTATAAGGAAGTGTGGGGTATGGGTAACGCCATCGACCGGCTATTCCGGAGCCTTGAGCAAAGGGAGGTCCCTGCAGATGCCCGCGCATATAGTTGATGCGTTCGCAGACGCGCAGTTGGCAGCCGAACTGGCGCTCATCCGCACTTGCGGCCGTGCAGGAAGTCCTGAGCCTCAGCGATAGCCGCGGCCGCGGGCGGCCTTTAGCGTGAGTGCCGTCATCGCATCTGGTCGCAGCGGCGCGAGTGGATGTCGCGAGCGGAAGGGCATCGGTGTCCGTCATTGAAGTCAGCCGGGTTTCCCGTCATTACCACGTCCGGTCCGGGCTGCGGTGGTGGCGCCGACAGGAGATCCAGGCGGTCCGGGACGTGAGCTTCCACATCGAGGCCGGTGAGACGTTCGGCTTGCTGGGACCCAACGGCGCCGGGAAGACAACCATCATCAAGATGCTGACCACCCTGCTGCTGCCCACCGCCGGCTCGGCCCGGGTGCTGGGCTTCGACGTGGCCAGCCAGCCCGGCGAGATCCGCCGGCGCGTCGGGTACGTGTTCGGCGGGGACCGTGGCCTGTACGACCGGCTCTCCGCGCTCGATAATCTCCGTTATTTCGCTGAGTTGTACGGCGTGCCCGCGCGGGCTCAGCGTCAGCGCATCGCCTATGTCCTCAATCTGGTGGGGCTGGCGGGGCGGGAACGGGAACGGGTCGAGGGCTATTCCCGCGGAATGCGGCAGCGGTTGCACATCGCCCGGGGGCTGTTGCACGACCCGCCGGTCCTGTTCCTCGACGAGCCGTCCATCGGCATTGACCCGGTGGGCGCCAGGGAGCTTCGCGCCACGGTGTCGGCGCTCGCGGACGCGGGGAAGACGATCGTGCTCACCACGCACTACATGTACGAAGCGGACGAGCTGTGCGACCGGATAGCCATACTGCGCGACGGTTCGATCGTGGCGGAGGGGTCACCCGCCGACCTGAAGTCACGGGTTTCCGAGGGTGAGGTGGTCGAGG
This sequence comes from Pseudonocardiaceae bacterium, assembly GCA_025937115.1. The sequence continues at coordinate 2,499 of JAICSB010000430.1, forward strand.
CGGTGGTGCACAGCCTGCCGGCCGACGCCATTGCGCGGATACAGGAACTGGCCGGGGTGCGGTCGGTGACTGTCAGTGACCTCGACCGGGCGCAGGTGCTCTTGGTCCAGACGAAGCCCGCCGCGCAGTTGGCAGCGGAGATCGCCGGCTGCCTGCGCGGCACCGCCATCCAGAGCCTGTCGGTGCGCGCACCCACGCTGGAGGACGCGTACGTTGAGCTGGTCGGCGGCACATGAGCGCGGGACGGCTGCTGCGGCTGGTCGCGGTGAGCTGGTACCTGCACCTGAAGATGCTGCATCGCTCGATGTTCGACAGCGTGATGCAGGTCGTCTGGCCACTGTTCTTCGCCACCACCGCGCTGCTGGTCTACCGGGCGACAGGCGACCGGGACGCGCTGAGCTACGCGGCAACGGGCGCCGCCGTGGTGACGGTGTGGAGTGCCGTCAGCTCGAACGCCAGCGGCATCCTGCAGCGCGAGCGGGCGTTCGGCACGCTCGAGCTGCTCGTAGCCGCGCCGGCTCCGTTCTCGCTGTCCATCATGTCGATAGTCCTCGCGGTCACCACGACCGGTGGGTACGCCGTCGCGGCGACCCTGCTGTGGTCCCGCTTCGTGTTCGGCGTCCACCTGGCGCCGGCGTGGCCGCTGCCGTTCGCCCTCGCGCTCGTCGCCACCGTCTTCTCCTTCGGCGTCCTGGGCTTCCTGCTGGCGGTGGCAGCGGTCCGGTACCGCGCGGTATTTGCGCTCGGTGGCGCACTTGAGCTACCGCTCTGGCTGGCTTGCGGCTTCCTGGTCCCGGTGGCGCTGCTGCCGTCGTGGCTTCGGCCGCTGTCTTGGCTGCTGCCGCCCACGTGGGGGATGCAGGCCGTCCGGGCCGCTGCCGCCGGGCAGTCGCTGTGGACGGACCTGGCGCTGTGGGCCGGGTCAACCGCCGCGTATGCGGCCGCTGCCATCTGGGTGGCCGCAACGGTGCTTCGCTCAGCGCGCCGCCACGCCACCCTTTCCCTGACCTGAGAGCGTGCACACTGCCATGAACTCGCTCCGCATCCTGGTCATCGGCGGGCTCATCACCTACCGGGCCTTGTTCAACTGGGTCTCGCCCTGGATTTTGGTGCCGTCGCTGCTCGTGATGCCGCTCGCGCAGATCCTGCTGTTCTC
>JAICSB010000083.1 GCA_025937115.1 Pseudonocardiaceae bacterium
CATGATGCCCGGCATGGACGGCTATGAAACGATTCGCGCGATTCGCGAAGTGGAGGCGTTCAAAGCGCTGCCCATCATCGCGGTGACCGCGAAGGCGATGAAGGAGGACCGCGCGAAGAGCTTGGCGTCCGGCGCGAACGACTATGTCACCAAGCCTGTGGACACCGACCTGCTGCTCACCCTGATCTACTCACATCTGCACAACCCCACCGACACCCCCGAGCATGCTCGGTCAACCGCCCGGTAGGGCCACCGCGCGGCGCAGGCTTCGCCCTTCTGGGCGATGTAATCCGTTGCGGTGCGTGGGGGTCTAGACGCAGCACGTACCCTAGTCCCTGTGATTACGCACGGCGACCCGACACCGCGCCTCGCGGCGGCGCTCGGCGCCCTCCGCCCGGTCTCTGCGCCCGGGCGGTCAGCACGCCCTCAGGTCTCGAACATGGCCGCTATACGATCGCACCACACACAGAGGAAGGTAATCTGATGGCAGCACCAAACGTGGGTCATTCGGTCCTCAGGGTGGTGAACTTCTTCGTCGTCATAATCTTGATCATCGTGCTGTTGAACCTGGTGGGGCCCTTCATCGCCCACTCGGCTCCGCAAGCCCTTGACAAGGCCGGTGAAGCCCTCAGTGGGATATGGAACGGAATTCAGGGCCTCGTTCCCAGTAGTTACTATCGTTCCCATTGACGGTGCGGTTGCGCCCTGAGAAACACCATCGCGAGCGCGGCGGCGCACATCGTGCTGATCAAAGCAGGGCGCCAGCTGAGCTTCTGGGCGGCGGTCTGACCGGTGACGGTGAGTACCCGGCGCCGTCCGCCACCAGTGCGCCAGATGAAGGGCAGCAGAAAACTAAGCGAAATTTTCGGTATCAGGACGACCTCAGCGGCCTCTACTCTGTGAGGGGACCACCGCATGGCAGGACGGGGTCGACATGTCTGCTCGGAGACCACGCATACCGCTGATCTGCTCGGCTTTGCTCGGCGTGCTGGTGATCTCGTGCGGAGGTCCCCCGGTATACGTGGTCGCACCCGCACCGGCGGCCGCACCGCAGGTCAGTCTGCAGCAACCGCAGGGCGGTCTTCAGGAAGCGGCTCCGCCTGCGCCGGTGCAGGCAGCGCCGCCCCCGCTAGCACCAGAAGCGCTAGCCCCACCGGCACGCCGGGCAGCACCCCCAGCGGCACCAGCAGAGCTACCGCCGCCCGCGGTCGCACCACCGGCGCCACCGAGGCGGCCGGGAGGCGCCCCGCCCGGGACCGAACGGGTCACCCTGCCAGGTGGACAAGTCCCGCTTAGACAATGGCTGAGTGGTATGGACAGCGCGTGTCAAGACGCGCACTACCAGCCGGGGTGCCTCAACCTCAATAAAAACTTCAACCCTAAAAAGGGGCCCCATCCTCCCGATAAATGCACGGTTGACTCGCAGTCTCCGGATATGGGCAAGAAAGTGACGACCAGCACACGGGTCACATTGAACATCGAGTGCCCTCAAACAAACGGAACTGGCGGGTCAGGGAAAAAGGTTGGGTCCGATTCGAACGATAAGACGGATCAGCAAGGCCCATGACGACCGGCGCTAAGGCGTCCGAGGGCGGCTCCGCGGAACCGTCCGCCGAGCCAGCGTCGCCGGTGGCAAGTTCGCCCGAAGCGCCACCGCAGGCTCGAGCGTCTGGGGTAAACGGCATGCCCGCGGCTCGGGTGCACGGGCCGACCGAGGCTGGCGCCGAGCCACGGGTGTCCGACGCCGCCGCGCTGTCCCAGGTCGTGAAGATCCTCGGGTCGGTGGTGGCCCCCACGACCTTGCTGACGGCATTGATGTATTACTTCGGGCGACAGGCGTACGCGGGACTCTTATGGTACTTCGGCGCCGACGTCACTGTGCTGGATCTGACGTTGCAAGATTATCTGAACAACAGTGTGGCTGGCTTCATCCCTCCATTGATCGCCGCCGCGGGGGCTACGCTACTCGCACTCTGGCTTCACCAGTTACTGGTGGAAGCGCTGCCTACGGCGACCCGCAGGATCGTGTTGCGAGCGCTGTTACCGATCGCGGCTATTGCCGGGGCAGTTCTGGTGAGTCTGGCGATGGGCGACCTCGTCACGAATTCGGTGTTTCCCGCTTCATTCCCCGAAGGCCGTGGGCTCAGTCTCTCGATCGGCGTCCTGCTGCTGAGCTACGCCGCCCACCTGTTGCGTCCGCTCATCGCAGCGCGACGACCAATGCGGGCACGGCAGCGGGCGCCGGGAGCGGTGGCCGTGGCCGAGTGGGGCGCGGTCTTCATCCTGGTGAGTGTAGGACTGTTCTGGGCAGTCGGGACCTACGCGATCGGCGTCGGGGTGGACTATGCGGAACAGTTCGAGACCTCGCTGCCCACCCGCCCAGATGTGGTGGCCTACAGCGAGAAAAGGCTGAGCCTGCAAGGGCCGGGTGTCCGAGAAGTGACCTGCCAAGATCCCGACGCGGCCTACCGGTTCCGGTACGACGGGCTCAAGCTCACGCTGCAATCCGGCAACCAGTACCTTCTCCTACCCGCCGGTTGGACACACGACAACGGTGCGGCCATCTTGATCCCACGCAGTGACAAGGTGCGACTGGAGTTCAGCCAGCCGGGACAAGTGCGGACTGCGACCTGTTGACGTTTCATCGAGCTTCTGGCGGTCCATCCCCTATCCATGATCTGTGAGTGCGCCTGGGACGACAGGATGTGTCGCGCCAGGCACACAAACCGCGATCATGCTCTGCCACTCCTACGCTGACGGCACTGCTGGGCGGTCGTCAGCCCCTTTGACGCACTGGGGCGCACGCCAGGTCGGTGAGCGAAGCCTTCAGCCGCTGCTGCAGGAAGGCGAAGAGGTTCTTCGCCGCGGCCGGGTCCGGCGACGAAGAAGCACTGAGCAGGGCCCGATCGAGGGTCAGCCGCGCTGCGGCGACGGTGACCAGGTTGCGGCAGTAGTTTTTCGCGGTATCGGTGGCTGGGTTCAGCGGTGGTTGGTTCACCCCGGCCCGGTACAGGTTGGCCTTGGCCAGGCTTGGTTTCCCGTCGACCTGCGCCATCGGATCATTAGGCGGTATGAGGGCGATCGGCGTGGTCTTTGTCGCCGCCGCCTGCAGCTCGTTGAGCGCCAACGATGGCGCGGGCGTCCCGCCGGCGGTGAGATCGGGTGCGGTGAAGGGTGCACAGCCCAGCGCGGGGTTGATGAACCCGGTCAACAGCCCGTTGTCGCTGGCGTTTTTCAGTACTGTGCGCACGGGCAGCGCCGCAACATTCGCCATGTTGTCCTGCGCGGTGCGCCCGTTGCGCAATGCCAGGTAGCGGGTGGTGAGGTTGTCGCTCTGGTCCTGATCGACTACCGCGAAATCACGCGTGGTGGGACAGGGGCGGCCGTCGTGGGCCATGCCGGCGGGCGGGACCTTCAGCTTGCCGGCGCCGATCGCGGTGTTGGCCGCGCGGAAGAACGCCGGGGCGCCACAGTAGGCGAACTGCCCGAACGGCGAGCCGCGCAACCCGTTAACACAACCGTCCGTGGCGCCGTCCAACGTCAAGATGCCGCCTTGGAACCCGAACCACACCCCAACCACGGAACCCGTAGGTAGCGTGGGCACGACTGGCTTCGCCGCCGGTTGGGTTCCCCGATCCACGACCAGCGGCCGGTAGATCGCCAATTTACCCGTTGCCGGGTCGATGATCGTGGCTTCGACGAACGCGGACTGGTTGTCGTTGGCCTCGTGGCACGGACCGTTGCGGCGATTGGTCGACACCAGCTCGAAGGGTGTGGCCAGGCCCTGCGCGGTCAGTGGTGCCTGCGGCACGATCAGCGTGCAGTTCGGGTTGGGCGCCTTGTCCTTCCCGCCGCCGTCCTGCTTGCCGTGTCGCTCATTGTTCCCGCCTCGATGACCCGGATCCGGGTTCGGATCTGGCTCGTCGGCTGCGTCTGCGTCTGCGTCCTCGGTCAGGGCAGCGGATTCGTGGTCCATCGACGGCACGGCCTGGGTGGCCGGAGCGGGGTCCGCCGGCACTACCTCGACCGCCGGCGCAGCAGCCTGTACCGGCGAAGCCGGGTCGGAACCCGCCTGAGCCGGCCACGGTGCGATCATCGCGATCGGCAGCACGGCCGCGACAGCAGACAAGCTCCAGCGGACCATGCGTGGTGTGCGGGGAGTCACCAACGCCACCTCTCTCGAGATAGTAAGCAGGACAGTGGTCACCAGTGGGACCACTAGCGGTCACTGACGTCCGCGGTCGGCACCCACCAGCGCGGCCGGCCGAGTAGGGCTGTACCGCCGGGACATCACGGGTTGGGACGGTTTGCACCGGGTGACACCGCGGAGACCACTGTCGCCGCGGCGGACCATACGACGCGCCGTCGTCGGCAGCCGCAGAGCTGTGGGCTGCCGACAGCTGACGGCGCCCACAGGTGCGATATCCGCGACGAGGAGCTGCGCTTTAGCCCAAACGCCCGCACCCGTACCGCCATTTGCAGTGCGCCGTTCTCAGCTAAGCCGCTCGTCGGCATCCGCCGACCGCCGACCGAACCGATCCCGTGCGGCATACGAACGTTCCGCAGACAGACTGCGGATCGCAGGGTCCCCGCTGTCCCCGTCAGCGTCGGTTGTGACCACGTTTCGGCTCGCCCGAAGATGATCACCCGTCGGCTCGCTCGGGGTCACGGGGCGCGCGCCCGCATTGATTTTCCGTGTACGATGGGCCACTAGGACCAGCAAGAGTCCCAGCTCAGGAAGGGGCATATGAGCGCCTACAGCCTTCCAGACCTGCCGTATGGGTATGACGCGCTCGAGCCTTATTTCGACGCGCGCACCATGGAGTTTCATCACAACCAGCACCACCGTCGCTACGTCGAGCAGCTGAACACGGCATTGAGCGCGAGCGGCGGCGGGCCCTCTGCAGGTGACCAGCCGATCGACAGCTTGCTGTGGAACATCGGCAAGGTCCCCGCGGAGTCCCTTAGTGCGGTGCGCAACTACGGCGGCGGGCACGCGAACCATTCCTTCTTCTGGACGATCTTGAGCAAGGATGGTGGCGGCAAGCCTTCCGGCCGCCTTGCCGAGGCGATCACGGAGGAGTTCGGCTCTTTCACGGCGTTCCGCGACCGCTTCACGCGCGTGGCGACCGCTCACGTCGGCAGCGGTTGGGCATGGTTGGTGCGAGCGCGCCGCCGGCTGATCGTTTACAGCCTTCCCAACGAAGACAGCCCGCTCACCGCGGAAGAGACCCCGATCCTCGGCCTCGACTTGTGGGAGCATGCCTACTACCTGCGCTATCCGGCCGCACGCGCTGACTACGTCGAAGCCTTCTGGAACATTGTGAACTGGGAAGAAGTAAGCCGGCGGTTTGAGGAGGCTGCGTGATCATAGCCACCTGGTCCCAGTGATACGGAGCAGGCGTTCGCCAGTGAGCGTCCAAGCCAGGTACGGTTTCACATCAATCCCCCTGACTAGTTGCATCGGAGAGGGTGCGCGAACATGAGCCAAGAGCAGGAGAACGCAAAGCTGACCGACGGCGACGAGGGCGCAGCGGCACTGTCTGCACTGCGCGGCATCTGGAAAGCCCAAGGTCAGTCCAGTGCTGACCTCGATGAAGCGTGCGGCAATACGAAACCATGCAAGAGCATGGAAGCGGTCGGCTTCGGCGGGTTGGCCGACGACGTCGAGGCGCCCGACCAGACCAAACAGGCGGTGGGCAACAACCTGCGCTCCGCGTGGAAGACCAAGCTCGAGCGTGAGGGCAAGCTCAATTCCGAGGCGGGCAGCGTGCGTGATCTCGTCTTCGGCTCGTCTGACCAGAAAGAGTAGCGGACAAAGAAACGTGGAGCCCCCGGTCGTTTGAGCGGCGGGTCGGATGCCAAGGAAGGACACACCTGATGTTCGGACGCAAGAAACCAGAAGCGAAGGCTGCTGACAGCAACACCGAGTCGGAACGCACCACCTCATACCGCATCAGTCAAGACGCCGCACCGGCGACCACCGGCGTAAACAGGACGACGTCCTACGTGAACGCGATGCAACGCGACGGCCGCGGATACGAAACGATCAACTAAATGCCCCTGGGGGTCTGGGCCGTGTGGCTCGGATCCCCACGGGTAGTCGACCCACGTCCGCTGGTGGGCGTGGCTAAATTCCTCACCGGACCGATCTCGCCGCTCCGCGGCCGCCAGGGTTGTCAAGGAGACCGCTCGATGAACTATCCGCCGAGTACCGTCACAGAACTCACCGAAACGTTGCGCCGGGGCGACTACCTAGCGGACCGCGGCTTGGCGACGGCGATGTTTGTGGCGATGTCCCTGCAGCGACCGATTCTCCTCGAAGGTGAAGTGGGCGTCGGCAAGACTGAGATCGCCAAGGTGATGTCGACGGTGTTCGGGCGCAAGCTCATCCGGCTGCAGTGCTACGAGGGCATCGACACCAACCAAGCTCTTTACGAGTGGGACTACGCCCGTCAGCTGCTCTACATCCGCGCAATGTCAGATCAGGGCCTCGGTGAGGAGGAGGCGATCGAAAAACTGTTCGGTCCCCGGTTCCTCCTCGAGCGGCCGCTGATGCAGGCCATCCAGTCCGGCGACCAGTGCGTACTCCTGATCGACGAGGTCGACCGCGCCGATGACGAGTTCGAGGCCTTCCTGCTGGAAGTGCTGTCCGACTTCCAGATCAGCATCCCCGAAGTAGGCACCATCAAAGCGGAGAATCCACCGCTGGTGATCTTGACTTCGAACCGCACGCGCGACTTGCATGACGCTTTGAAGCGCCGCTGCATGTACCACTGGATCGGCTATCCGGATGCTGACCGAGAGGTCGAAATCGTCACTGTGCAGGCCCCCGAGGTATCCGAAGCGCTCGCCCGCAAGGTAGTGGCAGCGGTCCATCGGCTCCGCGAGATGGACCTGGCTAAGCCGCCGGGCGTGGCTGAGACCATCGACTGGGCTCGCACGCTGTCGTTCCTGGGCGAAACCGGCCTGACGGCCAGCGCCGCTGATGTCACTCTTGGTTCGATCATCAAGGATCGCGATGACCTTGAGCTGGTACGAGACAACCTCAAGGATGTGACGTCCAATGCCTAAGACACGTCACGGATCCGTCTAACGGCGATGGCACGGGACAATGGCTTTGTCACGGTGCTGGTCGACTTCGGCCGCGCGCTACGCTCCAAGGGATTAGCGGTCGGGTCGGGAGATATCCTGACCTACTGCGCCGCCATGGCTCCGCTCGATCCGACAGACCTCGTCGACCTCTATTGGGCCGGTCGAACGACCATGATCACGCGTCGTGAAGATCTACCCGTGTACGACGAGGTGTTCAAAGCGTTTTTCCTCGCGTCCGACGCCCCGGTCCAGCAGATGCTGAAGGTCAAGGCCCAGGCTGCTGCTGAAGCTGAGGCCACGTTCCAGATCCCGGCCACGGAGCCGGGCAAGGAGCAAGAAGAGGAAGTCCTCCTCGGACTGATGGCATCGAACGTCGAGACGCTCAAGCACCGCTCCTTCGGCGAATGCACCGACGAGGAGCTCGCTGCCATACGACGCATCATGGCGCGCATCAAGTTCACCCCGCCCAAACGTCGCACCCGCCGCACCAAGACTTCAACTGACGGCCGAAGGCCCGATATGCGCCGCACGATCCGTGAGTCGCTGCGCACCAACGGTGAAATGGTCAACCTCTACTGGCGGCGGCGTCGAGTCCGGCTGCGTCCGCTTGTTCTTATCCTCGACGTGTCCGGGTCGATGTCGAACTACTCTCGAGCGTTGCTGCAGTTCGCCTACTCCGCGAAGCGCGCTTCCCAAAAGGTCGAGGTCTTCTGCTTCGGAACTCGTTTGTCCCACGTCACCAAGCCGCTGCAGAGCCGTAAGCCCGACGAGGCGCTCGAGCGCGCCGCCAAGCTGGTGGTCGACTGGGAAGGTGGCACGCGAATCGGCGAGGCGATCGACCTATTCGTCCGCAAGTGGGGCCGCCGCGGAATGTGCCGCGGCGGCGTCGTGGTGATCTGCTCCGATGGCCTCGACCGGGGCGATCCCGAGCTGCTTTCTGATTCTATGGAACGGCTCTCCAGGTTGTGTCACAACATTGTGTGGATGAACCCGCACAAGGGCGACAACGCCGACTATCAACCACAGACCGTGGGCATGATGGCGGCGGCACCACACATTGACGTGATTCTGTCGGGCCACGACCTCAGCAGCCTTGAAGAACTCGCCGTCCTACTTCCGAAGCTCGGCTAGGAGACCGAAGTCTATGTTGATCAGATGGAGCGTCGGTATCGAGGCGCAGGGTGACCGCGTAATGAAGCTCGAAGAGGTCGTCGAGTTGGCCGACGCAGTCGCGCCCATGAACGGCATCGCGACTGGGATCGGCACCAACCGCTACGGTGCCCAGGTCATCGTGTTCGCGGACAACCGCGAGGACGCGATTGCTAAGGGCAAGGAACATTTCGCCAGTGCAGTGCAGAAAGCTGGGTTGCCCATCTACCCGATCGTGCGCGTCGAGGCAATTAGCGAGGACGAAGACGAGGCGGACGACTTGTGATGCAAAGCCGTAGAGTGCCATCCCATAGTCGTCTCATCACACCCCCAAGCTGCTGAGCGGCTCACAACAACGAGGACGATTTCGATGAACACGCAGGTCTGGAAATGATCCGCCTTGGATCACTAGCCGGCTACTCGTTCGAAGGCCCGCGGATCCTCGGCGGCTGGACACCACCCGCGAGACCCGCCGTTTTCGCGATCATGTACAAACCCGATGCCGAGGGCAAGCCCGACCGCTATGCGGTCATCTACGTCGGCCACGCAGACAACATGGCCGAGGCCGGCTTCCCGTTCAAGCATGCGCGGTCGAACTGCTGGATCAACCGGGCCGGCACGCGCTGGAAGCTGCACATCTGCACCTACGAGGTCGCCGGCTGGGCGCGCTCGCACCGGGAGCAGATCGCCCAGGAACTCACTGCCGTCTACAACCCGTACTGCAACGAGCAGAAGTACGACACGTCATGGAAGGACGAGTGGATCGGTTCGTACAAGTCCGAGTTGACTGGACCGCTCGCCCAACGAGGGCCCGGAGGTGGCCCGAGTCAAAACGCAGTCGGTGGGGGTGGGGCAGCTGGCGATGCTGTCACTGGCAGTAAGCACGGCGAGGACGCATCCAAGAAGTAACCGACCTGCGGTAGAGCGTGATAGTGGGCAGTGACCGGAGGTCACTGCCCACTATTTGTTACCAATCCTCTGCTACCGACGGAGGACGGAGAGAGATCTCTAATGGTGACGGTCGCGGATGCCTACCGTGTCCATCAGACGGGAACGGCGCCGACCCGAAGACGGCACGTTGGTGTGACCGTTGACCGGAGCTGGAACGGGAGGGGCCAACTTGGCTGCGATTTTCTCAGCACCTCCGTACAGCAGCGGTAGCGCACCTGCAACGACTCCGCCAGTGCGGTTGATGTGCTCCACCCCAGGGATAATCGTCTCGGCCTGCGTGGCGATCGTCTTCACGTTTCCCAAGCAGTCATCGAGATTATCTGCGATCCGATTGAGCAGCACGCCGATGATGAAGAGAAAAATCGCCAGAACAGCGGTCAACGCCAGGATGACGACTACGGTCAGGACGATAAGAGTCATGTCTAGCCCTTTCCAACCGGCGTTCCAGAACCAGTCAGAACCCTGGTCAGGAACAAGTGATGCGTCAGACCCTCTGCCAGTACCGCGTCGACCCTGTCAGCGGTGATAGGAATGAGCGCGCAATTGGCGGTATTCTCCGGGATAGCCCGGAGAGTGTCCCGCACGCCTACCACGCTGCGATCGATAGACTTCACCATCGACACAAGCGAGCTCAGCAATAGAATAACCACGATCAAGACGACAAAGCCCATGAGTATTGCGAGCCACCAGAACGTGGCCTCTTCAGGAGCATAGCCATCAGGCGCGCCCGCATACCCGAACAAAAATGTCATCGCTAACCTCCCAGCCGAGCACGGCCGCGTTCCAGACCGCCGATGATGACCTCAGCGTGGTCGATCGTCTGTCGCAGGTCTGCCAACGGTAGCGTGTTCCGATATGATTGCTGCAGCGCCGCATTGATCTGGGGTGCC
>JAICSB010000193.1 GCA_025937115.1 Pseudonocardiaceae bacterium
CCATTACAGGGTTGGGGATCAAGGTCAGGGCAGGTGGTGCAACACCTGCCCTGACCGCCTACTCAGTCGGTGGAGTCGGCACAATGGATCACACCGGCTCGACCAGCACAACACCAGGTCCCGCCGCTAGTCAGTCCGGACGCAACCTGGCTGGTCCCGAGCCGCGAGGGGACGGGCTGCAGTACAGCAGCGAAGTACAGCAACGACACCGACCATCACCGACTCGAAGTAGCCACCAGTGGCCCATGACGTGCGGAAACAACCCCTGTTGACCACTGTGCCGGGAGTTCGCATCGAGAAGGTCAGGGGTTCGATTCCCCTCAGCTCCACACCAGGTCAGAGCCCCTCTCCAGAGATCTTGATACGGGGTGCGGGACCCCCGTACAGCAGTAGGTCACTCACTGAAATTGTCTCCAACTGCTTCAACGCAGCTCGGGTGGCCGTGGACGACGCTTGGGCGCAGGTCTCCATCGAAGAGATGATCCTGCGGATCTTGACGTCATAGTCGAGGAATCCCATAGACTTTCACTGTCCTGATACTCAATGCTGTGTATGGGTGGTAGATCGCTGGCAGGGGGGTTGCTGTGCGGGTCGCAAGGCGAGTTCTGCTGGGTGTTGCGGTGTTGTGCTGGTGTTGGTTTCTCCGGGACTGGATCCTCATTACAACTCGGCAGTGGCGGCACAGGAGGCACTAGGTACGAGGTGTTCTCAAGCGTTTCTGCCGTGGCCTGATCCGGTGTACACACCGGATCAGCAGAACCCCGGAGGTCACCTACGACACGATCGATCAGGGCGATCTGTGTGCCGTGGTGGGTCGGACATCTCGCCTCGTCATGTGTTTAGTCGCCGTTAATGTATGGTGCCCTGTCTGTTTTGTCTGCTTTCCGGCCTCCCTGTTGGCTAGCATTGCCACCGCCGCCAATCGCTGCCGACTGGGCACTCTGTCTTCGCCGCGAGGAAACCGCAGGAGTGGCTCATCGCCGTCACCGAGTACGGACGCCGCGAGCTCCAGGGTGCGGGACAGGTCCCGTTGGGACTTGACCTGCTCACCCGGTGGAAGACACCGGAGGCCGCCGACCACTACTCCACGAAGAAGCGTCGGTGCCAGGGGTTCTGGTGTTCGTCTTGCTGGTGGAGAATGGCATTCACCGTTCGTCGGTCGATGCCGAGTCGATCGCTCAGTTCGTGGGTTGTCGCTCCGGCCGGGTAACCCTGGATGAGTACCTGGATCTGGTTGGCATCGAGTTGCTGCGCCGGCCCCGGTTTGGGTCGATCGGTGAACGGCGGAGCCGGTGCGGTGGGGGTCACCAGCAGCTTCATTCACTCTCGCTACGGTGCGTGGTCAGCCTGTGACGCCTTGACACTACGTGGGAACGCGCTCTAGGGTAGCTTCCGGTCGGGGGGCTGTACTTCTTGCCGGGTGTCCGTACCACTCGGCACATTGACGAGGCCGTGCGACGGTTTTCCTTCGTTCGGATATCCGTTTCGGCCCGGCTCACTGGGACGCTGTATCAAGCTGGGGAGCCGTGCGATGAACATTCGCTGGTTGCACTCACAGCGGATCCTGGTGGGGTCGCTGATGACCGCTACGCTCGCCGTCGGCGTGCTGACGTTATTGGTGATTCGCCAACAACAAGGTCAGGCGGACGGCCAGATCTACCTGAAACGGGTGGCACCGTAAGCGCCAAGCCCGTTGTTCCAGTGATTGGCTTACCCACGATGGTGGGGGGCAACGTCGGTAGTGCGGGCGCGCCCATCCAGGCAGTGGCTGGCACGGAAGACCCGGCGGTCAAGGGCGGTTCCCAGGTGCGATGCGCGTGCGGGAGCCCCCCGCCGGCAACCATGATGCCGGTGAAGGTGCAACCAATACATCGGGGCACACCGCAACGCTCTTTCCGGTCACAACGGATCGTCGTCAACCACTGGGATTCACCCGCGCAACCGCATGCGAGTGGCCCGCTGTATCAGCCGAGGTTGCCAGATGCGGGTCCGCCACCAGGCGAGGTGGAGCGGCCGGACAAGGTTGGCCCCTCGGATGAGGTGCAGCGGCCGGAGAAGATTGGCCCATCGGGTGAGACGCAACGGTCGGACAGGGTTGGTCCGTCAGAGCCTCCGATCCCACAAAAGGGGTGATGACTTCACTGGGGATCTGCCGACAGTGCCGAGGCGTGTGTACTGCGGCATCTCGGACTCGATCAGTGAGCACAACGCTGTCACACTGATCGTCGTGATCGCGCAGGAGCAGCCAGTAGCCGAGATGCTCCGTGCGGCGGGTGCCCTGTTTGCGTTCGTCCACGGCAGCCGGGTACGCGGCCGCCCGCGTCCGGACAGCGACCTGGATGTGGGCGCGTGGTGGGGTGCCCGACCGCCGGCATCCTGGGAGGTGGACCTCCCTATCGGCGTGGATCTGGTCGTACTCGATAGTGCACCGCTTTGGCTGGCTGGTCGGATAGCGCAGGAGGGCCGCTTGCTCTTCGATGATGATCCGCGGGCAAGGGTCCGGTGGCAGGCCGATACCCGGCTGCGCTACCTGGATGAGATCCCGGCGATCCGCGAGCACTACCGTCAGCGACGAACCGAGTCGGCCAGCGGAGCGCCGCGTGGTTGATCAGGAACTGCTCGACCGGCTGCTCGACCGAGCCGGGTCGGACCTGAAGGCTTTGGCCGAGTACCGCGCACAGGGCGATCTGCTCGAGGATCCCACCCGGCTTGCGGCGGTGAAGTATCACTTCCTCACGACCATCGAGGGCTGTGTCCGAATTTCGCATCACATCATCGCGTCGGAAGGCTGGCGAATCGCGGAATCCAACGCCGATGCGGTGCGCGCGCTCGGTGCGCAGCATGTCGTGCTCGCCCCGACGGCCGAGGCAGTGGCCAGGGCGGTTGAGTTCCGCAACGTGTTGATCTACGAGTACGTCGACGTCGACGATGCCCGAGTGCGCGACAACCTCGAACACCTGTCAGATTTCGAAGCGTTCGTATCACAGGTAGCCGTCTGGTCTGCCGACTGAGCCATCGCGTTCTGGATGCAGACTGCGGTAAATCGGGTACTAATTAGCGCAGTCTGCATCCAGAACGCATCCCGGTGGGCGGGGTTACGATCGGGCACATGGTGCAGGGGACGGCTGGCGTGGTGCTGGCGGGTGGCCGTTCGTCGCGGATGGGCACGCCGAAGGCCGAGCTGGAGTGGCATGGATCCACTCTGCTGCGCCGCACTCTGGGTGTCCTCGCGCGCTCGGTTGACGGACCGCTGCTGGTGGTTCGCGCCGCAGTCCAGTCATTACCGGAGATGCCTGCGCACGTGGATGTCGTGGAGGACCCCGAGGAAGGCCTGGGGCCGCTGCAGGGCATCGCCGCGGGTCTGGCCGCGCTGGCTGGTCGGGCACAGTCCGCGTTCGTGTGTTCGACCGACCTACCGTTCCTCCATCCCGCGTTCGTCCGCCGGGTGCTCAGCGCGCTCACCGACGATCTCGACGTGGTGCTCCCGGTGGCCCGCGGCTACCCGCAGCCGCTCGCCGCCGCCTACCGGGTCACCCTCGCGCCGCTGGTCACCGACCTGATCGCAGCCGGCGACCGGCGTCCGGCTTTCCTGTTTCGCCACGAGCGTTGCCGCACGCTCCGAATTGACGACGCCGCGCTCCTGAAAGACCCTGCGCTAGCCGCAGCCGACCCGGCGCTGGACTCGGTGGTCAACGTCAACTCCCCGGACGAATACCGCGCCGCGCGGTGCCAACCCGCTCCGCAAGTCACCGTGCAGCGCTACGGTGCGCTGGCCGGCAACGGCCACCGCGGGCCGCGAACCGTGCGCGCCGCCACGCTGTCCGGCGCCGCCGAGGCGGTGGGTCTAACCCTGGACCGCCACGTCATCGCCGCGCTCAACGGCGACCAGATCAGCCGCGACGGCGATGTCCCGCTGGCCAGCGGGGACACCGTCGCCTTCCTGTCCGCAGACGCAGGCGGATGAGCCCGATGACCAGGCCGCCCGGGGGATACGCCGGTAAGGCGCTGATCGTGGATGTCACCGGCCCCGATGCGACGACCCTGCCGCTCGACGAGGCGGTGTTGCGCGCTTACCTGGGCGGCGTGGGGCTGGGCGCCTGGCTGCTGCACCGGCTCGCCCCGCCGCGCGTCGACCCGTGCAGCGCGACCGCCCCACTCGCGTTCGTGTTCTCGCCGCTGGTCGGCACGCCGCTGACCACCAGCGCCAAGTTCGCCGTGGTCGCGAAGTCACCGCTGACGGGGATGCTCAACGACGCGCTGGCGTCGAGTCAGTTCGCCATCTCGGGCAAGTTCACCGGGCACGACGCGATCGTGCTCACCGGCCGGGCACCCACCCCGTCGGTGCTGCTCGTCGACGGTCCCACCCCGCGGCTGGTCGCGGCGGGAGACACCTGGGGCCGGCCCGCCGCGGAGGCCGAGGAGGTGCTGAAGCGCAGGCTGGGCCGGGGCTGGCGGATCGCCGCGATCGGACCGGCGGGGGAGCGTGGGGTGCGCTACGCGACGATTTCGCACGATGGGCGCCACGCCGGCCGCGGCGGTCTCGGCGCGGTGCTCGGCGCGAAGAACATCAAAGCGGTCGCGGTGCGGGCCGCCACGAAGATCGGCCCAGCAGACCCCGACGGTGTGCTGGCCGCAGCCCGGGACTTGCGGGAGCGCTCGTTCGGCCCGGCCACCGCGAAGTACCGCGAGCTGGGCACGCTGGCCAACCTGCTGGCCTTCAACGCGATCTCCACGCTGCCCACCCGCAACTTCACCAGCGCCACCTTCGTCGACGCGCCGAAGCTGGCCGCCGAGGAGCTGCACGAGCTGAGAAGCGCGACTCGCAGCGGATGCGCCTCGTGCAGCATCGGCTGCGAGCACATCTACCGTGGCCGCAACGGCCAGACCGCGCGGGTCGAATACGAGAACGTTTTCGCGTTGGGGCCGATGTGCGGGGTGTCTGACCCAGACGACGTGTTGGCCGCATCGGCGCGCTGCGATGAGCTGGGTCTGGACACCATCTCCGCCGGTGGCACGATCGCGTGGGGGATGGAGTGCGCGGAGCGGGGGTTGCTCGACGCGCCGTGGTTACGCTTTGGAGACGGCGCCGCGTTGCTGCGGGCGTTGGACGAGATCGGCAGCGGCAACGGGCTGGGCGCCCTGCTCGCCGAGGGTTCCCGGCGCGCTGCCGCGGTGATCGGCGGTGGGTCGGAGCAGTTCGCTCCGCACGTCAAGGGTATGGAAATGCCCGGGTACGAGCCTCGCACCTTGCAGGGCATGGCGCTGGGCCTGGCGGTCAACGCCCGAGGTGCCGACCACAACCGCTCCGGTGCGTACGAGGCTGACCTGTCGGGTGACTACGACCGGTTGGCCGGGGGGGACGCCCAGGTGGCCGCCGCGGTGGCCACTGAGGACCGGGCCGCCGTGATGGACTCGATGGTCCTCTGCAAGTTCCTGCGCGGCGTGTTCGACGAGCCCTACCGGGAATGGGCCGAGCTGCTGCGGGTCGTCACCGGCTGGGATATTGACGACGCTGAGCTGCGCGCCACCGCGCGGCGGATCGTGCTGGCCAAGCGGATGTTCAACCTGCGCGAGGGGTGGGTCCCGGCTGATGACTGGTTGCCCAGCAGGTTGCTGCGTGAGCCGGTCCGGCTCGGCTCCGGTCGCGACGCCACCCTCACGCCGGCCCGGTTGCGGGAGATGATCGACGGTTACTACGCCATCCGGGGTCTGGACCACGACGGCCGGCCCGAGGGGGGAGCGCTCGAGGACCTGATGCTGATGGAAGGAGCGCCGCTGTGAGCGTCACCATCAATGTCGACGGGCGGGAGATCACCGTGCCCGAGGGCACCACGATCTATCACGCGGCGCGCCAGCTCGGCATCGAGATCCCAGCGCTGTGCCACGACGACCGGTACGACCCGGTCGGGGTCTGCCGGACGTGCGTCGTGGACACCGGCGCCCGGGTCTTCGCCGCCGCCTGCGTGCGGCCCTGCGAGGACGGCATGGTGGTACGCACCGCCAGCGACGAGCTCGAACGCAGCCGCGCGATGCTGATCGAACTGCTGGTCGCTGATCAGCCGGCGCGCGACGCCGACCCGAAGCAGACCACCACCGGTGACAACCTGCTGCTGGCGCTGGCCGACCGCTACGGCGTGGCCCGGGAGACCACCGCCCTGCCCTGCGGATCCGGCCGCGGCACCGACACCTCCAACCCGGTGATCGCCGTCGACCACGACGCCTGCATTTTGTGTGACCGCTGCACCCGGGCCTGCGATGACATCCAGGGCAACGACGTGATCGGCCGATCCGGCAAGGGATACACCACCCGGATCGCCTTCGACCTCAACGACCCGATGGGCGCCTC
>JAICSB010000128.1 GCA_025937115.1 Pseudonocardiaceae bacterium
AGTCGGCCAGCTCCGTGATGCTTTCGGCGAAACCACCGCTGTAGCTCAGAACCGTCCCGATGCGCACCGTGCTCCTCCTCGCTCAAAGATAAGCAGCCTGCCAGGTGCGGGTAACGTCGGCGTACCGCTGGAGACGGTGCCGAGGAGGAATTTCACTG
This sequence comes from Pseudonocardiaceae bacterium, assembly GCA_025937115.1. The sequence continues at coordinate 159 of JAICSB010000128.1, forward strand.
TGAGCTCTTCAGACCAGATCACCACCGAGCCCATCACCCTCGACGAGGCGCGCGAGCTGATCGCGTCGGGTGCCGCTGTGCTGGTGGACGTCCGCGAGCAGCACGAATGGGACGCTGGCCACGCCCCGGAGGCCGTGCACATGCCGATCGGCGAACTCGATGCCGCCGCGTTGCCCCCCGATGTGCAGATCCTTACCACTTGCCGTTCCGGAGGTCGGGGAGCGCGAGCGGCCGTGGCGTTGCGTGCGGCGGGATTGGCAGCGCGGGACCTGACCGGCGGGATGCGCGGTTGGCGGGACGCCGAGCTGCCGCTGGAGTCGTCCGACGGCGGACCAGGCGAGGTGCGCTGACGCGCTCACGAGCGCAGCCGCAGCCGCAGGCTGTCGGCTGCGCAGCTGCCCTCACGCTCGATCCGGGCGGCGAGGGAACGGGCGTGGCCGGCGAGGCCGGCGACGTCCAATCCGTGCGGCGACTCGCCAGCGTAGGGATCTATCCGGTCTGCGCCGCGGCGCAACAACGCCACCGCGCCCTTCGGGTTGCCCCGCTGCACGTGGGTCAGGCCGACCGCGAGCTGGGCCAGTCCCTGCCACAGCTCGCGATGCTCTCCCGAAGTCGCCTTCCAAACTGCCTCGAATATCTCGTGCGCGTGAAAGGGGCAGCCATCGTCGATCAGCCGCTGGGCTTGCTCGACTGCGTCTTCCGGGCTGAGCACGACATCCTCAGGAACCCGCTCAACCCCTCGCGCACCGTGCGGCAGCGGGCGGCCAAGGCCGTCTCGGGGACGGGTGTTGCGGGCCCGCCCGCTAGGATCCCGATCTCGGCTGTCCATCCCTGCATACTGGCAGGCTGACACCGCCGTACGGTTGCCAAATAGCGCTGCGGGCGGGGCCGAATCCGCTATTCGGTTCCTGATGGCACTTCGGGGAACGCGCCCGAGGCAGGCAGGATGGATACATGGACCACCACGGCCGCCGCGAGTACACCGACCAGATCCGGCTGGGCGGCGCCGCGCTGCCCGTCATCAGCCCGGCCCGGCTCTACGTCTGCGGGATCACTCCTTACGACGTGACCCATCTCGGGCACGCCAGCACGTTCGTCTGGGCTGATGTGGCCGCTGCCGTGCTTCGCCTGGCCGGCGCGGAGACCGTAACGTGCCGCAATGTCACCGACGTCGATGATGTACTGACCCGTGCCGCCGTGCAGCGCGGTCGGCACTACGACGAGTTCGCGCTGGAGCAGGAGTACTTGTTCGGCAGGGATATGGCCGCCTTGCGGGTGCGCCGGCCGGAACACGAACCGCGTGCGCGCCACCACGTCGGGCGCGTCGTGCAACTGGCCTCGGCGCTGCTCAGCACTGGCCACGCCTATCACCGCGACGGTGCGGTCTACTTCCGGGGCGCTGACGTCCCGACCAAGACCGGGCTGACCCTGGAGCGCGCCACCGAGCTCGCGACCGAGTTCGGTGATCGGCTCGGAGATCTGAGCCGGGACGATCCCTTCGACGTCCCGGTATGGCGGCCGTCAGCCGACGACCAGCCTGGCTGGCCCAGCCCGTGGGGTCGCGGCCGCCCCGGCTGGCACGCGGAGTGTGCCGCCATCGCGCTGGGCACGCTCGGCCCGGCGGTGGACATCCTGGCCGGCGGTGCCGACCTGAGCTTCCCGCACCACGCATATCAGGCCGCCATGGTCGAGGCAGCCACCGGCGTCGGGCCCTTCGCGCGAGGCGAGTTTCCGGTCGGCACCGTCACCATCAATGGGGCGAAGATGGCAAAGTCGGCGGGCAACCTGGTGCTGGTCTCAGATCTGCTCGGCCACCATCCCGCTGCGTCGGTGCGGCTGCTGCTGCTCAACCGGCCATGGCAGCAGACCTGGGACTTCCGTCCCAGTGACATTGCTGCCCAGACGAACCAGCTTGATCGGCTGTACTCAGCGGCTGGCACGGCACGCAGCTCGCAAGCAGCAGCGGCCGCCGTCACTGCTGCCCTGGTGAATGACCTCGACGTCCCCGCCGCACTCGCTATCGGCGAGGAGTCCGGTGGTGACGCCGCGCGGCTGGTGCTGCGCACCCTCGCCCTGGACTGACCATGACACGCACCCTCATTCTGCTCCGGCACGCGAAGTCGGCCTGGCCGGAGGACACTCCCGACGCTGCCCGACCACTGGCCGCCCGCGGACTCCGCGACGCCCCAGCCGTCGGTCGCTGGCTGCGTGCGCAGGTCCCAAAGATCGATTGTGTGCTGTGCTCGCCCGCGGTCCGGGCCGCGCAAACCTGGGACCTTGCGGCCGTCCAATTGGCTGCGATGCCCCGAGTCAGCCACGACGAACGGCTTTACGGTGCGTCGGCTCACGAGCTTCTGACGGTTACCCAGGAACTACCGCGCGGTGCATCGACGGCAGTGTTGGTGGGCCACAATCCTGGGCTGGAGGACTTCCTGGCCCTGTTGACCGGGGTGGACGAGGTGCTCAAGACGTCCGCCATCGTCGTCACCACCACACCGCTTAGCTGGGAACAATCCCGCCCCGGTTCGTGGACCATGGCGGCATTGGTGACCCCGCGCGGTTGACGAGCTCGCTGCGATCCGGCCTGCGGAACCGTACGCTCGCGATCAGCAGGTTGCGTCGAGGTGGGAGGCGAGCGAATAGATGGCCACCGTGAGTAACGGGAAGGTAGCGGCGCGCGAAGCACGGATCGCGGCCCGCCCGCCAGAGATGATGTTCACACCGCTGTCCGAGCAACTCGCCAATATCCGGCGCTGGAACGAAGAGCGACAATGGGGCTTGACCGCCGGTGATCTCCACTCGGTCGACCTCACGCCGCGAGCTGGAAACGATCGTCTCGTCGTTGATCTCATCGCGGTCTATCTGCGCGATAGCGCGGAAATGGACGACGTCCAACGCACCTGTCATGAGCTGTGGACGGTGGCCGCCGCGCAGCAGCCGCACAGCTGGTCCTGGGATTGGTACAGTGACCGGTGGGAACAGCGCCGCAAGCCGGTACAATTGATCGCCGGCCTTGCTCACCGGCCCGGCATCCGCCGGGTAACCGTCGACCTCGCGGCTCACTTCGAGCCAGGCCGCTACGTTCGACCGAGCGCGCTGCGCAGCCTCGACTCGGCGCACGCCGAAGTTCTCGCCGCCGCCGCACATTTTCCGCGATGGATCCGGGCGATGGACGGCAAGAATGTGCCCTACACCTGGCTATCGGGCTATGAGTTGCTGATCCGTGGACGCCCAGCCCCGTGGCGGCTGCCCGCACTGAGCTGGAGCAACTTTCGCCACACGGTGAGCCTCACCGCTGGGTGGGCGAACCACTCGTATAGCGGCTGGGCCTCCCCCGTCTGTATCAGCTAAGCGTCACCCGAACGTAGCAGATTGTAACGTTACGCCCCCACACTGGTGCAACGGGGATCTATCCTGGCGCGGTGACAGTCCAAGGGGGTATCCGCACACTGCCGGTCTGGTCCATGGCGTTGGGTCTAGCGCTCACCGCCGGCTGCACCGCCTCACCAGATCAAGCCCAGCAGAAGCCCCAGGGTCTCCCGGCCGACTGCACACGCACGATCACCCAATCCGACGACGTGCGCCCCGCTCTGGAGAGCGCTTCGCCTGGCAATACTTTGTGCTTCAGCGGGGATAATCTCGCCGACGCTGACCTGACGATGACCCGATCGGGAACGGCCGACTCGCCGATCAGACTTATCGCCAACGGCGCCACCGTCGAGAACGTACACGTCAGCGCCGACCACATCGTGATTGAGGGCTTCACCGTCACCGGCGGCGATGGAATTCTGCTTGAAGGATCCGGGCTCACGGCGCAGCACAACACGATTCATGATACGCAGCGCGACGGGATCGCCTGCAAGCCGTGCACCGACTCGACCATCGCGACCAACACTGTCCAACATGTCTCCACAGCCGGTATCTACATCACCGGGCAACGCATCACGGTGACCGGCAACACGGTGAGCGATACAGTGGCGCGCGATGATGGCGATGCCGATGGCATGCGTTTTTTCGGCACCGGCCACCGGATCACCGGTAACACTATTCGAGACATCTCCGAACGGGGCTATCGGGCTCCCCCGCACCCGGACTGCTTCCAGACCTACGACCACAACCCGGCTACCTACGACGTCGTCATCTCGGGCAACACCTGCGAGAACGTCGACGCGCAGTGTCTGATCGCCACTGACGACCAGCCCGGCGATAATGGCGCCCCCAGCAAAGCCCTGTCGATCACGTTCGTCGACAACACCTGCGCACCCAACGGTGCTCAGGCGATCAACCTACGCCGGTGGCCCAACGTGGAGATACGCCAGAACAAGTTTTCCGGGCCCAATCTGCAGCGCGCGATATTGATCATTGATGGGTCGAGTAGCTGCACCGTCGTCGGTAACACCTCGGCTGGCAACGGACCTATCGTCGATGTGGATGGCGCGTCACGACCAGGCTTCCGGCAGAGCGACAACAGTCCTGCCTGATGGCACACGAGTCATTCGCCAGCGCTAAACGAGTACGCAGCTTCTGAAGTCGTACAGGCGCCGAGCCGGGCTCTGGACTTCATGGCAAGAGTCCGACACCGGGCCAGAATCTGCCCTTACCCTCATCGAGGAGCTGCCTGCGATCGGGCCCGTACCCGGCCTCAACAAATTGGGACGATGACGCGACCAGCTGAGCAAACGAATGTGTCCCCTGTGTCAGCGACACAGGGGACACATTCGCTAATGAAGAAGTCTAGACACCTTGGCGAAGGACGACTTCCTGGCCTTCTCTGAGTCCTGAAATGACCTGGGTGCGATCGTCTCCGACGAGACCGGCCTGGAACCTCGCTTGCTGCTGCGTACCGTTCGCGTCGATGATGGTGACGGTGCTTTGATCGCCGCTCTTACGAACCGCCGAGTTGGGAACGGTGAGGACGTCTTGGACCTGGTTGGTGATTACTCGCGCTTGCGCCGTCAGGCCATCTTTGAGTCGCGGGTCGGTCTCGTTGAGCACGACGGTGGCATAGTAGTTGATAACGCTGGAGATGTTGCTTCCGGTGGGGGAAACGGAGACGACGGTACCGGACCGAGTGAGATCGGGGACGGCGTCAAAGGTGACATCGACCTTTTGATTTGGTGCCACCTTCGCGGCATCGGACTCCTCGAACGGGACCACTACCTGGAAGGTATTGACGTTATCGAGAACCATGAACTGCGTGCCACCCGGGCGCTGAGCGCCGGTAGCCGGGTTACCCAGGGACAAGCTGCTGTTGGACGAGGTACCACTGAGCCCGGGGATGGGAGCGGTGGAACCCGGCGCCAATGCGCTGACGCCCGTGCTGGGTTGGAGGAACTCCCCCACCAAGCCGTTGATCGCCGAGACGGTGCCTGTGACCGGCGCGCGCAATACGGTGTTGTCAACATCTCTCTGGGCCGCTTCGACCTGAGCCGCAATGCTGGCCACCAACGCGACCTGCTGATCGATATTGAACGGACGATCGGCGGCTGCGGAGTCAACCGCGTTCTGGGCGGTGACCACGCTCTGGCGAGCGTTCTCGATCGACACCAGCCCTTGCGCCCGGTCGACGTTCTCCTTCTGCTGATCGGCTTGCAACGTGGTTTTGTCCGTCATTACCGTGCGGCGGGCGTTGAGGACAGCTTGCTGATCCGTGGGAATCCGGTTACACGCCGGGTTGCCGCTGCCACCCGAACCTGCCGAACCTGATCCACCTGACCCAGTGCTGCCCGCGAACACAGGTCCTACCCGGGCGGGGTCGTCTACACCCGCCTGAGCCGGCCCCACCCCGACCGAGGAGTTAGGACCACCTGTACCGCCGACACCGTTGGCTGGTGCGGGCGGAGTGAAGGGAATCCCTCCGGTGGCAGAGCAAGAGACCTGATCGGCACGCAGCGTTTCCTGCGCCTTGTCCTGGAGATAGCTGTCGAAGTCCAACTGCTTGTGCGCTTGGTCAGTCGCCGACTGGTCCGCTGCCAGCTCCGCGTCGACCGACTTCTGCGTCGCCTCCAAGATCTCGTGTGCCTGGTCCAGGGTGGCCTGTGCGCCCTGCACCGTTGGGTCGGCCACGAACTTGCCGAACAACGCCCGCTGGGAGTTCAGCTGGCCCTGCAGCTGGGCGAGAGTCTGGCGAAACGCGAAGTCGTCCTCCTGCGCCACTATCTGGCCTGCGGTCACCCGATCCCCAACTTTGACCATCAGCTGCTTGAGCTGTGCCCCCTTGGGGAAGCCCAAGTTCTGTTCCCTGATGGCTGACAAGGACCCGGAGGCTGACACCTTCGTCACCACCGCGCCGCGCTCCACCCGCCCAGTCGGTGGCGGTGGCGGCTCGCCGCCACATCCAGCCGCCACCCCGAGCGTGGCGACCAGCCCTAGCGCCACCAGCACCCGGGCACCTGAACGCCGGGCTGAAGACAGCATCGATGAGCTGGTCTGCGTCATTGTCACAACGATGTCCCCCTGTGTTTTCGGGCTTCACGCTGTGCAACGCCTCAGTAGGCAGGGGGTTACGGGGTCTTCCGCGTCGGTGGAGGGAGTATCGAAGTCACTGGTACCTGAGGGCTTCGATGGGCCGCAGCCGCGCGGCCCGGTTGGCCGGGTAGCCACCGGCCACGAGCCCGATCACCAGGCTGATCGCGAACGACAGCACCACCGACGGGATGGTCACTGCCGGAGCGAACGTGGCGAAGGTGGGGCCGAGCGCGGGAGCGAGAACCGAGCCGAGCACCGACAGCCCGACCCCGACTCCGATACCGATTACACCGCCGAGGCCCGCCAGCACGAGCGACTCGATAAGGAACTGCTCGAGGATCGCCCGTCTCGTGGCACCGATCGCTTTTCGGATGCCGATCTCACGGGTTCTCTCGGTCACCGAGACCAGCATGATGTTCAGGACTCCGATCGCACCGACGAAGAGCGAGATCGCCGCGACGGCGGCCGTGAACAGGGTGAGGACTCGGAGGATCTGGTTGAAGGTGTCAAGCCGGCTGCGTAGAGATTGCACCTCGAAATCTCGGTTCGCCGTATCCTTGATCCGGTGCCGCTCGCTGAGAACGCGAATCACGTCGTTCTCAGCGGCGGGCACAACCGATGCTTGGGCGGCTTGCACGATGATCTGGTTGACCTTGTCGCCGCCACCGAAGATGTACCGGCGCGCCGTGTTCAGCGGCATGATCGTGGCACTGTCTCCCGGCTCGCCGACGGACTGCATCACGCCGATGACATGGAAGGTCTGGCGGTTGATCCGGACTGTGTGGCTCAGCGCGGCCGCGGGATCATTGCCGAAGAGATAGCTCGCCACACTGGGACCAAGCACTACCACTCTGGCCGTCGAGCGGACCTGGGCGTCGTCGAAGAACGATCCCGCCGCCATATCCCCGTTGTTCAGGTCGAGCCAGCGATCGGTCGAGCCGACGACGGTCGTCCGGAACCGGTAGGAGTCGGTCTCGGCCAGCGCCTTGCCGGAGGTGGCGGGGATGACTGCGGCGATGTCGTGCGACATCGCCGGGTCCTGCAGCGCCGCGACGTCGGCGTCGATCAGATCCTTCGGGGGGGAGCCGCCTGGCACGTTGCCGACCGACGGCACGATGGTGATCAAGTTGGCCAGTGGTTGGATCTTCTCATTGACCGAGGACTGCACGCCGTTACCGATGGCGACGAGCAGGATCACCGCTGCGACACCGATGATGATGCCGAGCATGGTCAACACGGAGCGCAGCCGGTTGGCGCGCAAGCCGCGCAGCGCGATGCGTACCGCCTCCCGGAGGTTCATGCGGTGACCTCCGTCCGGCTGCGCTGCACCCGGTCACTTTCGATGCGCCCGTCGCGCATCCGCACGACTCGCTTGGCGAACCCGGCGACCTCTTCTTCGTGGGTGATGATCACAACGGTGCGGCCGGCATCGTTCAGCGCGCCGAGTAACTTCAGGATGTCGGCGCTGGATGCGGTGTCGAGGTTCCCGGTGGGCTCGTCGGCGAGCAGCAGGGTGGGATCGTTGATCAGCGCCCGGGCGATCGCCACCCGCTGCTGCTGAC
>JAICSB010000694.1 GCA_025937115.1 Pseudonocardiaceae bacterium
CCACGACTCCAAACCATTCACCTGGACTGCGACAGCGAACGAGATCGTTACCAAGGTTCGCCTGATTCACCAGGACTTCAGAAAACTACTCGACAACAACGACAACTCACAGTAAAGACCTATTTATTACATGACACTAGCCTGGTTCCAGACTCGGATGGCCTCCTCAAACTCTTTCCCGCGAATGACGTTGGTACCGTCGTTGAGCGAGAGGTAGCTACCAGAGCACTGGGCATCCATGAGTCGACTCACAATGGCATACGCCATGGCGTCGTCGGTGATGTGACCCAGGATGTTGTTCAGCATGAGTCCGACCGGTTGGCGGAAGTCCAGTGTCTGGGCGGCCGCTTGCAGAATGAGGTCGGGTTCGCGCACGTCTGCGTCGATGTACTGACACGCCCCCTCGGGGGTGCTTGTGAGTAGGGCTTTGGCGTGCGTCAGCACCAGCGGGTCGTTGTCGACGTAGACAATGCGGCACTCCGGCGCGACTTCCTGAGCGACCTCGTGGGTGTTGTTAGCGCTCGGTAGGCCGGTGCCGATGTCAAGAAACTGGCGAATACCGGCCTCACCGGCCAGATACCAGACCGAGCGGGCGTTGAACGCTCGGGACGCACGGGCTACCGCGGTAATGTTCGGGAAGATCGCAGAGAAGTGGTCGCCGACCTCCCGGTCCACCGGATAGTAGTCCTTACCGCCCAGCCAGTAGTTCCAGATCCGAGCCGAGTGCGGCACGGTGGTGTCAATAGTGGGTCGGGGGGTGGAGCTATCTGTCACGTTGCACCTTCACTCTGCTCCGCGTCGCACACCGCTACGGGACACCCCCATACCTTCTGTCTCGGCCACAGCTCGCGATCTTCTTGCCCTCGGTCAAAGCATAGAGCACCGCCACACGTTCGTGGCCTTCCTCGATGACCTCGTCACTTACTGCATCATGTGCCATACTGTTTGACACTTTTGTCACGATCCGTGGGACTAGAACGTCCACGCTGGGGGTTGGAGAGCCAGACCATTGACGCTCCGGAGTCGTGGTAACCGACCGCTCGGTGCTGACGATGTAACAACCGAGCACACGGGCTGGAGCACTGCCGTGAGACATCTTGTGGCTTTGGAGATCCGCTTTATCCCCTGTCGACCACCGCCCCCGCTGGCGGGTCCGCGCGAGCACGGCCACTAGGCCGCGCGCAGCAAGCGGGACGGCCCGGCGGGCACGCAAGTGGGACGACGGACTCTGCTACGTTGGTGCCCTCTGTTACGTTGGCGCCGCCACAGGCCGAGCTCATGGTTCCTCATAGAGGCTCATTCGGCGTCTACAGTGACGTCGGCACACGGTCACCTTCTCCATGCGGGCCAGACGCCGGCCGGCGTCCGGCCTTACACTCAAGCGGACGCGTCCATCCCATACCAGCACCCCACCGCTGCACGCTGCCGACCCTTCGCGCTAGATCCGGACGTTCCGGATCACGCGTTGGCTGCGCGCGAGATCAATCCCGGGGGTGATCACCGATCATCGCATCGATGAGCTCACGGAGACCCGACGCTAGCCAGGTGGAGTTTGTCCGATTCGTGGTCAGGCGCGATATCCGCCCGCGTCCCGGGTTATGCGCAAACCTGCCCACCCTCGCGGCCGCGCGCCTTCTGGACCAACCCTGCTTCTGCCCGTTTTCTCGTCGTGCCCGCATGCTCGTCGTGGTGGCCCGGGGCGAAGGTGGCTTTGGCGCCGCGGCGCTGCAGGTAGACCCTGGTCGGGTCCAGTGGGCTGCCGGGCAGTGCCGGACCACCCAGCGGCAGCGCGGGCTACGAACTCGACATCGCACGACGCGCACACGCTGTTATCGGGCGCAGCTCCCCGCGCTGCGTGTCGTGATCACTCAGATCGCGGGTACCAGTTCACGGGTTGTGAGCCAGACCACGCCGACAAGTACGCGCAGGCCGCGATCAGTGCCATCACCGCCAGCCAGCTCACTGGGTCCTTACGA
>JAICSB010000252.1 GCA_025937115.1 Pseudonocardiaceae bacterium
CCGCCTCCGGTGCCCGCACCCGTGCTCTCGGAACCACCGCGCGGCCCGATCGCCGCAGAAACGTTCCCGCCGCCGAAGCCGGTGGCCCCGGCGGCCGATGACTCGATCGCGCTGCCCGTGCCCTCGCCGGCGCCCCCGGTTTCGAGACCATCCCCCGGCTCGCTGACCGTGGCGATACTGCCGCCTCCGAAACCCGCGCCTTCGGCAACCGGCGTCTCCATGACGGGCTCCGCTCGCTCGCCGGCCGGTCCTAACGTCCCGGTCCCCGGGTGACCGCCGCCGGTCAACTCGCTGGCACCGAATAGTTCCTCGGCCGGACGTTCGCCCACGAAGGTCGGACCGGACCCGGCCGCACCGCCGAAGGGAGTAGCGATCACATCGATGAGGCGGAGATTCTGCTGCGCAAGCCCACCCCATTTCGCCAGGAAGGAAGACTCGTTGGCGTTCGCCCAGAGGTAGTACGCGTCCGTTCCACTCCGCCATATCCCAGCCCAAAGGCCCCCATAGAACCGCAGACCGACAAGACGCAGCCCCTGAGCAGCGAGGTCGTTCCACTTGGCGAGGAAATGCTGCCAATCCGCGTTGATCCAGACGTAGTAACCGTCGGTACCGGAACGCCACACACCACACCAGCGTCGCTGCCCGCTCACCGTGGTCACATCGAAATCGACCAGCCGAAGATTCTGGGCCGCCAGCTCGTTCACCTTCGCAAGGAAGTGCGCGTCATCGGCGTCGACCCAGAGGTAGTAGCCGTCGGTACCCGAACGCCAGGCCCCGGCATACAGGCCGTTGTAATTGCTGACGCTCACCAGGCGAAGATTCTGCGTGGCCAGTTCGGTGAACTTGGTGAGGAAATGCGACTGATCGGCGTCGTACCAGATGTAGTAGCCGTCGGTCCCGTCCTCCCAGATGCCCGACCAGAGCTGTCGGCCGTTCACGATGGATACGTCCACGTCCGTCAGCCGCATGTTCTGCGAAGCGAGCGCCTGCCATTTCGAGAGGAACTCGCTCTGTGGTGCGTGAATCCAGAGGTAGTACGGGCGGCTGCCACTCCGCCAAACACCCGACCAGGCCACGTCGCCGAGGGGCCACGGGTCGTCGAAGTTGGGACCAGGCACCGCCGATCCGGTCTGCGAAGGAAACCGGGCGTCGAGCAGTCGCTTGAACAACGGGAACGGGTCGTTCGGATCACTGGTGAGGTTCTCATAGACGCCGCCGGTTCGCCTCCACCGGCCTTGGACGTTCCCCGCTGGCACCAGGCCGAGCGCGCCGCCCCCCCGCCTTCGGCAGGCACATCTCTGTCGGTTCCCGCCAGCGGGGCCGTCGTGGAATCAAACGTGGTGCGACCCACTCGATTTACTTTGCCTGTATAGAGTCACTCCACTTTGGCGCGGTGACCGGCCCCGTTAGCCTCGGGACTATGAGCGTCGCTGCCCGGTTGCTGTTCGCGTTCGACAACTCCTATGTGCGTGAGCTGGAGGGCCTGTACGAGCCGTGGCAAGCGGCACCGGCGTCTGCACCCCGGCTGTTGGCGCTCAACGAGGAGCTGGCCACAGAGCTGGGTGTCGATGCCGATGCGCTGAGAGCCCCTGATGGTGTCGCAGTCCTGGTCGGCAACGCCACGCCCGACGGGGCGTCGCCGGTAGCGCAGGCCTACGCCGGCCATCAGTTCGGTGGGTTCGTGCCCAGCCTCGGCGATGGCCGGGCGCTCCTGCTCGGCGAGGTGCTCGACGTGTACGGACGCCGTCGCGACCTGCACCTCAAGGGCTCGGGACGCACGCCGTTCGCGCGAGGTGGTGATGGGAAGGCACCCGTCGGCCCGATGCTGCGCGAGTATGCGATCGGCGAGGCGATGCACGCGCTAGGCATCCCCACTACCCGGGCGCTCGCGGTGGTGGCGACCGGCGATCGCGTCGCGCGGGACACGGTGCTGCCCGGCGCGGTGCTCACCCGTGTCGCGGCGAGCCATGCCCGCGTTGGCACGTTCCAGTACGCAGCTGCGCACGATGGGCCGACGCTGGTGCGGCGCCTCGCCGATTACGCAATCGCGCGTCACCACCCCCATGCGGTCGAGGCGGAGAACCCGTATCTCGCGTTTTTCGACGGCGTCGTCGACGCCCAGGCGTCGCTGGTCGCTCGCTGGATGCTCGTCGGGTTCATCCACGGTGTCATGAACACCGACAATATGACGATCTCCGGCGAGACCATCGACTACGGTCCGTGCGCGTTCATGGATGCTTTCGACCCCGCCACCGTGTTCAGTTCGATTGATCACGGCGGCCGCTACGCATACGGCAACCAGCCGCGCATCGCGCAGTGGAACCTGGCGCGGTTGGCCGAGACATTGCTGCCCCTGTTCCACGTCGAGACGGATACGGCACTTGCGGCGGCTACCGACGTGCTGCAGTCGTTCCCCGACCGCTACGAGCAGTACTGGCGCCACGGGATGCGTGCCAAGTTGGGTGTGGCAGATGCCCCACGATCCGACGGCGCGCTGATCGACGACCTGCTGACGCTGCTGCACGCACAGAGCGTCGACTTCACCTCGTGCTTCCGGGCGCTGTCGTCATCACTGCGCGGAGATCCGGCACCTGCACGATCGCTCTTCGCCGAACTCTCCGCCTTCGACGCGTGGGCGGACCGTTGGCGGGCACAGCTGTCGTCCCAAGCGCCTGACCCACGGGCGATTGCGGAAGCGATGGACCGGGTCAATCCCGTGTACATCCCGCGGAATCACCAGCTGGAGGAAGCACTGGCCGCGGCGGGTGCCGGGGACCTAGGACCGTTTGGACGGCTACTCGACGTACTGGCGCAGCCGTTCGACGAACGACCCGGTCTGGAGCCATACGCCGCACCGGCCCCGCCGAGCTTCGGCGCGTATCGCACGTTCTGCGGTACGTGACTACGCGCCGGGTCCACCTGCCAACTTGCGGATCCCCCGAGCCGGCGCAGCTTCCGACGCGAGGCGCGGGAAAGGGAGCCGTGGCATTGGTGCTCGGAGCAGCAGTGTCGGTGCAGTTTGGTGCTGCAATGGCGGCATTGCTGTTCCCGCGAGTCGAGGTGGCCGGCGTCGTGACGTTGCGCCTGGTGATCGCGGCCATGGTGCTACTGGTGGTCTGCCGGCCGAGGCTGCGCGGCTACGACCGCGGCGACTGGTTGTCGATCGCCGGATTTGGTGCTGCCTTGGCCGGGATGAATACGCTGATCTACGAGGCGATCGACCGCATCCCGCTGGGCGCAGCTGTCACATTGGAGGTCCTTGGCCCGCTCGTGCTGTCGGTGATCGCCGGACGGTGGCCGACGAGCTGGTTGTGGGCGCTGCTCGCGTTGGGCGGGGTCGTCCTCCTCGGCCAGGGCAGCATCAGTGATCTCGACATGATCGGAGTCGGGTTCGCGCTCGCGGCGGCCGTGATGTGGGCCGCCTACATCCTGCTCAGTGCCCGCACCGGCCAGCGGTTCCCGAAGGCGGACGGGCTCGCGCTCGCCATGACCGTCGCCGCTGTAATGACCCTGCCTCTGGGTCTCGCTGCTGCCGGGACGTCGTTGCTCGACCCAGTCACGATTGGCCTCGGCGCGACGGTGGCAGCGTTGTCGTCGGTCGTGCCCTACACCCTGGAGATCCTCGCGCTGCGTCGAATGCCGACCTCTACCTTCGCGGTCCTGATGAGCCTCGGACCGGCTATCGCTGCGGCGGCCGGCTTTCTAGTCCTCGGCCAGTCGCTTAGCCTCCTGCAGGTCCTCGCCGTCGGTCTCGTGGTCGCCGCCAGTGGAGGCGCGGTGCGGGCACGTATCCCGCCCGACATACACGGGCTCGGCCCGACACCGACAGCGCTCGCAACTCCTTGAGTAGCCGGCGGAAGAACTTTCTGGCCGCCGCAGTGTTGCGCCAGGACTGGACCAGTATGTCCAACACGACACCGTCCTGGTCAATCCGGCGACGAGGCCAGGTGCACCTCGTAGAAGATCACGACTACTCCGATGCGGATCCGCTTACGGCACGCATTGATCGTGCTCCCGCTCGTATCGGCAAGGTTGACTTTGCAATCCGGTCGGTCCGCTATGGATGCGGACATTCCGACACCGAAGACTCCGGACAGTGAGGCCCGATCACCAACGGCAACGGGTAGCCCAGAGCAGGTGCAGAACCGGTTCCCGACGTCACCCGGAACTGAACCTGCTCGGCCAGTGACAAGGCCGCGGCACTACGTTGCTGCTGAGTCTTCCGTTGTTACCAACACCACACGAATAACAGCGGGCGGCCGACCGGCGGTGCCGACAGCGTGATGGATTCGAGGGCGGGATAACCGTTGGTGTCGAGTGGGGAAGCGCAGAAGGTCTCCCGACGCCGGATACTCCGGTGGGCTACCCAGACCGCGGCAGTGGTCGGCGGGTTGACGATTGGCCGACCGGGACACCTCGCCGCGGCAGCCAACGGTGATCCTGCGGTGGCCCGCACGGCGGTGACGGCGGTCGGTCCAGCCCGTCAGGTCCACGATGTGCTGCTCGCCGCGCCTGCGAACGCTGTCGCCTTGACTGTCGACGATGGACCGGACCCGCTGTGGACGCCGCAGATGCTCGACCTGCTGCACCGCACCGGGGTGCTGGCGACCTTCTCGTTGATCGGTGCCCAGGCACATGCCTATCCCGGTTTGGTGAAGAGAATCCTCGCCGAGGGCCACGGCGTGACCAACCACAGCATGACCCATCCACAACCGTTCAGCCGCGGTAACTCCGCGACGATCCGCCAGCAGATCACCGACGCACAGTCAGCGATCACCGACGCCGGCGGGGTGGCACCGAAACTGTTCCGGGCACCCGGCGGGGACTGGTCAGCGGCGGTGTTCTCCGCGGTGCAGGACCTGCAGATGGTGCCCCTGGGCTGGGACATCGACCCCCGGGACTGGTCGCGGCCAGGTACCGGGTCGGTCACCACCCGGCTGCTCGCCGCGCGAGCGGGCGACATCCTGCTGTGCCACGACGGCGGCGGCAATCGTGCGCAAACCATCGAGTCGTTGCGTGCCGTGCTGCCCGTACTCAAGGCCCGTGGCCTGCAGTTCGTGACCCTCTAGGTGATGCTTGTCGACACCGCGGTGATCGTGGTGGGGGCTGGGCCGACGGGTTTGATGTTGGCCGGTGAGCTGGCTTTGGGTGGGGTTGCTGTTGAGGTCGTCGAGCGACAGACGGTTCCCGGTGGTCAGTCCCGCGGTGGTGGTGTCAATTCGCGTACCGCCGAGGTCCTCGCGATGCGTGGGTTGATCGATGGGGTAGCCGATCAGGCGATCCCACGGACGAACGTCGGTGGGCACTTCGCTGGCCTGCCCGTTGCGCTGGGCACCCGGCCGTGGCGTACGCGTTGTTCACAAAGCGGGCTGGCTACCCCGGCGCAGGCGGGGCCCGAAGACGTCGAGGAACAGCGCCGCGGTGAGCACGGTAGCGAGAGCTACGCAGGAGCCGGCCAGTGTGTCGGTCGCGTAATGAATATGCTCGGCTATCAGAC
>JAICSB010000685.1 GCA_025937115.1 Pseudonocardiaceae bacterium
CGCGGACAGGGACACCGCGATGTATTGCCCGTGGCGCAGCCGGGACTGCGCGGTGCGGTCGAAGACCCACTGCACCGGCGTGTCCACCCCGGCGATGAACGGCTCGCGCAGCACCGGCCGATCCAGCACCACGTGGACGTTGATGATCGGGACGCTGCCCAGCCGCTGCGACCAACCTGGCGCCGCGGCGACGCTGCCGGTCGGCAGCAGCTGTTCGGCCGCAGCGGGCGGCACCGCCAGGATCACCTGGTCAGCAATCGTCGGAGCACCGTCGGTGCTGATCTGCCAGCCCTCGCGGACCGGCTGGATGCCCCGCACGGTGGCGCTGGTTCGCACCTGCGCTCCCGCCGCGGCGAGGCAGGCCAGCGCCGGATCGCCGTGCAGCTCCCGCAGCGGCACCAACGACCAGCCGATGTCCGCCGCGGACGCGTCGGTGAGCAGTCCCTCCTGGAACACCGTGGCAGCCAGGCTCAGTGACGCCTGATCCGCCCGCGAGTTCAAGGTGGCGATCCCGACAAGTTCCCACAGCGCGGAGATGGCGTGGTCGGTTTGGCCGTGCCGGCGCAGCCAGGTGCCGAAGTTCTGCTCGTCGGTTGCCTTACTCGTCGGATCGACCCGCTTCAACGCGACGGCGGCCAGCGCGAAACGTACCCGCTCCATGGTGCTCAGCGGGCGGTATTGCAGCAGCGACGCGGCCAGGTGTAGCGGTGCGGGCAGCGCGGTGCGACGCAGCCACACCGGTGCCCCGGCACCGGGCGAGCAGACCGGGATGGCCAGCCGCGGTTGCAGCTCGACCCGATCTGCCACCCCGAGGCGGCGCAGCAACGCCAGGTAGGAGGTGCAGCAGCGCAGGAACACATGCTGACCGTTATCGACGTTGAGGTCACCGCGGGCAAACGAATGGGTCAGCCCACCCAGTTGCGGGCGGGACTCGAACACGGTGACCTGGCAGCCCGCATCAGCGCAGTGCAGCGCCGCGGTGATGCCCGCCAGGCCACCGCCGATCACCGCCACCCGCCGGGTCATGCCGACGCTCCCCAAGCCGAGCCCCCCGAGCTCGACGCCGCCGAGCCCGACGCTGAAGTCCCGACCAGGGCGCGCATAGCTACCTCCGCTTTCTGCCAACCCGACAGCGACAGCCGCCGGTCGAACACCAGGCTTGGTTGCTCGGCGATGCGGTCCAGCAGCCGCAGGTAGATCCCGGACATCGCGGTGCAGCACGCCGCGCTGCGCCGGTCCAACAGCGGGATCAGCTCCAAACCGTGGGCGTACCACTGGTGGGCCCGTTGCGCGCTGTACTGGATCAGCGCGGTCAGCCGTCCGTGGTCATCGATGAGAACGCCTCGCTCGTCGAGCGCCAGTTGCACACCGAAGCGATCCAGATCCTGTTGCGGGAGGTAGACGCGGCCGTTGCCGAGATCCTCCCGGATGTCCCGCAAGATGTTGACCTGCTGCAGGGCGATGCCCAGCGCGTCGGCGTACTCCGGCGCCCGGGGATCCCGGCGGCTGCTGCCGAACACCGCCAAGCACAGCCGGCCGACCGCGCCGGCCACGCACCGGCAGTACCCGACCAGCTCGTCGAAGTCGGCGTAGTGCCGGCCCAGCACGTCCATCTCGACGCCGTCGACCAGCTCGTCGAAGGCAGCCAGTGGCAGCGGCAGCCGCCGCGCCACCTCGGCGACCGCGATGAGCACCGGGTCCGTGCCGGGACGGTCCAGATCAGCCAACGCGCCGCGGAGCTGCGCGAGTGCGGCGAGCTTGTCGTCGCGGGGTAGATCACCGTCGCCGATGTCGTCGATCCGCCGGGCCAATGCGTACACCGCGCACAGCGCCGCGCGCTTGTCCGGGCGCAGCAGCCGGATGCCGTAGTAGAAGTTGCGCGCCTGCGTCCTGGTGATCGACTCACACAGCTCGAACGCATCCGCCACACCAACTGTGATACTGGTCACAAACCCTCCCCCGGTGGACCGTCCCGCCGCACAGCACTGACCTTCCCGAGCTGCACAGGAGAGCTGTTCGCGGCGCGTCCCGCAGCTCCG
>JAICSB010000657.1 GCA_025937115.1 Pseudonocardiaceae bacterium
CACGACGTCCTGACCGGCAGCATGGCCGGGGTCGACCTGGCGGCCCTATGGGCGCAGGCGGTGCTGTTCCCAGACCATGTGCCGCCGTGGCTGGCCAACATTTTCGATCTCAATGTGGCCCCGGAGCTTGAAGCCCTGTGGAACGGGGAGCGCGATGACCAGTACGGGTGCGACGAGTCGGCAATCGACATGGGGTTGGCGCGGGCGCTACTGAAGTGGCGACTGAGCCCGGCGGATGCCTGCCAGGCCATCATGTGCCGCCGGTTGCGGCGGTGTGCGGGCAAGAAGCTGGACAAAGTCAACCCGGAGCGTCGCACCACCTACCTTGAGGTCACTGTCAGCAAGGTCGTGGGTTCGATCAAGGCGGAGGAGGCGGCGGAGCGGACTCGGCTCGCGGTGGGCGAGAAGACGATGGACGCGATGTGCGCCCCTGCCCCGGTCGTGGTTGACGGGGTGCCGCTGCCGGAGCCTCCTGATGAGGATCCGCCCGAGGATGAAACGTTCGTTGGGGGTGACGATCCAACCTACAACGATAACGGCGTTACGTTAGGGGCTGGGCTGGAGACGGCCGAACCGTCGTCCCGCCCGGCTCTGCGCGTAGTCCCCCCGCTGCCGCCGACGCCGGTCGACCACTCGGCCACTGACGACGAATCCCCCCCCCGACCGACGGAGGCCCAAAAGGGCATCTACAACTCCCTGAGCAACCAAATGGGCCTGCCGGGGGAGATCCGCGTATCGGGAGCAGAGGAGCGGTACATGGATGAGGGCCGCGAGGTTCGGGTTTGGCTTTACCGGGATGAGTCCGACGCGGTGTTCGGCGGGAAGTGGGGGCCGGGGCAGTATGCGGCGACAGAGTGGCATCCGAAGAAGCAATGGACCGTCGCCACGCAGGTGAAGGAAATCCTTCAGCTCGACCTGAACTGTTTCGTCACCCTGCCCCGGGGTTGGCATACCGATCTTAATGGACTGAAGCTGCTCTATTCGCTGCTGCGTGAGGTGGAGACCGGCACCCCGGCGCAGGTCGCCAAGTGGGGGATCACGGAGCTGGTCGTGGTGGCCACGGCCACCGGGGAGTTCTCCACGGCGGTCTCGACGCGTGACCCGTGGCTCAAAGACAAGACGGAACTATGGATGCCGTTGGCCAGTATTCAGAAGTCGATTGGCAATCTCGGTCATCCGCAGCCCAGGTCACGTCCTTTCGCTGACACGCTGGAGCGGATTGGATGCAAGGTGCAGGGCGATATGGCGGTCGAAGAGGGTCATCGCACGGTGACGGATACGGCGCAGTGGGTGCGCATTCCGGCCGGGCTGTTGAGCGAAGATTTGTGGGTGAACCTGGTGGAGCGGTCGGAGCAGCGCGACCGGGAGGATTCGAGCAACGGTAAGCGGGTGATCGGTCCGCATGGCTGAATGGGTCGGCAGCGACAGCGGGGTGGTCGATGTGACCGGCCCGATCGAGGTGCTGCTGTGGCTGGCGGTACTGGAGGATCCGGGACCGGTGGGGGTGTGCGTCGTGTGCCGTCACCTGTCGGTGTGGCGCCATCCGGTGCATGGTTACGTGCACATCCCGTGCATCCCTCGGGCGATGGAGATCTACGAGGGCGAGGGTGCGCCAGAGGTGCCTGCGGCGCGGGCGGCGGGTCGCCGTCGGGGTGCCTACGGTCGTAGGCCCTCCGTGTGATATGGTAGGCCCTGTTCCGGCCTACTAGGAGGATATTCGATGGACAAATACGCCTACCGCGTCAGTGACGCCCTGGCCGCTGCGCTGCGCCAGCACGACCAGGCGTGCAGAGACTTCTACCGCGACGTGCTCGGACCGTGGGAGAAAGCCGCCGGTGAGATCAACTCCCTGTGGCGTCGCACGATCGGCGTCGACATGGAGTGTCTCGGATTCTCCGACCCCCGCCCCGACAAGCCGCCCCCCGACGGCCTGTCCCGCCGCAAGGGCCGCGAGGAGCTCATTCCTGCCCGTGGCGCCGCTGGGCAGCCCTGGCGCGACGACCTGGCCCTGCTCCGAACCCGTCCGCGTCTGTCGGCAGTGCTGGAGGAGTTCGGCGTCCAGATCGAGATCTTTCGCCCTGACCTTCACCGGTTCTACGTCCCCGGCATGCTGATCACCGACACTGCTTCTTACATCTTCTGGGCGGTCGAGTACCCCAACGAC
>JAICSB010000323.1 GCA_025937115.1 Pseudonocardiaceae bacterium
GCCCGTCCCCCGTAACCCCATAGCCTGACCATGAGCGGTCGCCCTGGCAGTTGGCGCGCTAAAGCGTGAAGTGACTCGAGGTGTCACGCCCGCTGTGCAGTGGGTCGGTCAGTGCGGTGGTGACGGCGTCGCGGACGGCGGCGTCGGTGGGACGTGGTGTGCCGGTCTGCTCGGCGAGCTCGCGTAGCGAGGTCATCGTGACGTCAGGCAGGCCGCAGACGGTGAACTGGTCGAAGGCGTGCAGGTCGGGGTCGATGTTCAGGGCGAAGCCGTGGCTGGTGATCCCGCCGCGGATCCGCATGCCGATGGAGGCGACCTTGCGGTGATCGGGGGTCCAGACGCCGACGAGGCTGGACGCCCCCGGGGGGGTGGGACGCCGTTGGGTGCTGAAACCGAGCAGCCGCAGCGCGTGGACGAGGCCGTCTTCGAGCCAGCGCACGACATCGGCCGCGCCTTGACCGCCGATGTCCATGACCAGGTATCCCACGAGTTGGCCGGGGCCGTGGTAGGTCGCATATCCCCCGCGGTCGACCGCGACCAGCGGTATCTCATGGTGGCCGCGACGCAGGTCGGCGGGGTCGGTGCGCTGCCCGTAGGTGATGACCGGGGGATGGCTGAGCAGGAACAAGCGATCGCCGGCTGTCCCCGCGCGCCGCTCGGCGGCCCAGCCGGTCATCGCATCGATCGCGTCGAGGTAGCCGATCTCACCGAGATCGACGCGCTGCAGCGTCCGCTCGGCCGTGGCCATACCTGCCTCCGTGTGCTTGCGCTTCCGTTAGTTCCAAGAGCAGCGTAGGCCGCCGAGGCCCGGCGCCGGTTCGTCGCCTCCCGGTCCAGGATCGCCACCCGTTCGTGAGTGGGACGCCATGACTTTTGCCGCTACTGGTTGACAGAACGTCCTGAATTAGGTGAGGCTTTCTTTAGAAGGTTCATCCTTGTGGGTGGTGCTACGGGCCCCCTGCCGCAGGTGAGGAGCTCGCCGAATGTCGACGATCAGCGTCCGGACGGTATCGCTGGCCTGGCTTGTCCCGGTGCTTGCCGGCCTGCTGACAGTCGGCGGTTGCGGCGGCGCGCCGCCGACTCAGGATGCCGCCGGGCAGACGATCACGGTGTACAGCGGCCAGCATGAGCAGACTGCGCAGATGCTGGTGGCCGGGTTCACGGCGGCGACCGGGATCAAGGTGGCGCTGCGCTCGGGCGATGAGGCGGAACTGGCCAACCAGCTCCTGCAGGAAGGAACTGCCTCTCCGGCGGATGTCTTCTACGCGGAGAACTCACCGGCGCTGGAGGCACTGCGTGAGAAGAACCTGCTGTCACCGGTCGACGCCGCCACGCTGGCTGCGGTGCCCGCTGCCTATGACTCGCCGCAGGGCCGGTGGGTGGGGGTGTCGGCGCGCAGCGCGGCGCTGGTGTTCAACACCACCGCGCTCAGCGAGGCGCAGCTGCCGGGAAGCGTGCTGGATATGGCCGGCCCGGCGTGGAAGGACAGGTTTGGCTACGCCCCGACCGAGACCGATTTCCAACCGGTGCTCACCGCCGTCGGCGAGCTCAAAGGCGCCGATGCCGAGAAGCAGTGGCTAGCCGATCTGAAGACCAACGCCAAGGTGTATCCGGACAACGAGACGCTCGTCGCGGCGGTCAACAGCGGGGAGATCGCCACCGGGCTGATCGACCACTACTACTGGTACCGGCTGCAACGAGAACTCGGCCCGGCCAAGACCACCTCGGCGCTGCACTACTTCGGCCCAGGAGACCCGGGCAGCCTGGTCGACGTCTCCGGCGCCGCGGTGCTGGCGTCGAGCAAGCACGCCGCTGCGGCGCAGAAGTTCCTCGCCTACCTGGTCAGCAAGCCTGCCCAGACCATCATCGGCACCTCCGACAGCTACGAGTACCCCCTCGGGTCCGGCGTCACCACTAGCCAGCCACTGCGCCCGTTCAACCAGCTACACCCGCCCGCGCTGACCGTCGGCGATCTCGGCGACGGCCGGTCCAGCCTCGCGATGCTGCAGCAGGCCGGACTGCTGTGACCCTGGTCGCCCGCCGGGTCCCGGTTCCGCTGGTCGGGGCCGGTCTGGTGACTGCCGCGGTGGTGGCGTTGCCGGCGGTGTTCGTGCTTGCCGAGGCCGGTGGGGTGGGCTGGACGCAGGCCCGGGAGTTGCTGCTGCGTTCCACCGTGGCCCACCTGCTGGGCAGCACCGCCGCCCTGACCGCGGCCGTGACCGCGCTCAGCATCGTCATCGGGGTGGGGGCCGCATGGTGCACCGAACGCACCGATCTGCCCGCTGTTCGGGCCTGGCGGGTACTGGTGGTGCTGCCGGTGGCGATCCCGGAGTTCGTCAGCGGCTATTCCTGGGTGTCGCTCACCCGCGCCGTCTACGGATTCGGCGGTGCGGTGTTGATCTCCACATTGTCGCTGTATCCGCTGGTGTACCTGCCGGTAGCAGCGATGTTGCGGGGCCGCGACCCGGCCCAGGACCAGGTCGCCCGCTCCCTGGGGCTCGGACCGGGGGCGGTATTCCGGCGGGTCACCTTGCCGCAGATCCGCCCCGCGATGCTCGGTGGAGCGCTGATCGTGGGGTTGCACCTGCTCGGGGAGTACGGGGCATTCGCGATCGTGCGCTACCCGACGTTCGCCACTGAGATCTTCACCGAGTACAACCTCGGGTTCGATCCGGGCGCCGCGGCCCTGCTGTCGGTGGTGCTGATCGTGCTGTGCGTGGCGCTGCTCGGCGGTGAGACCCGCCTGACCGGTGCCGCCCGGCAAGCCAGGCTCGGCGGCGGTGCCGCCCGGCAGGCAACACCCGTAACGCTGGGACGGCTCACCGCGCCGGTGCTGGCCGGGTTCGTGGCGCTGGCCGTGCTCGCGTTGGGCGTACCGATCGGGTCACTGGGCTACTGGCTGATCCGCGGCGGGTCGACCACGCTGCCCCCGGCGTCGATCTGGGCCGCCGCCGGCTACACCCTCACTCTCGGCGCGGCGGCCGCGGCGGCGGCCACGCTGCTGGCGCTTCCGGTGGCACTGCTCGCGGTGCGCCACCGCGGCCGGCTCACCGTCCTGCTCGAGCGCAGCACCTACCTGGCCAGAGCGCTGCCCGGGGTGGTGGTGGCGCTGGCGCTGGTGTTCTTCGCGCTGCACTACCTGCCGATCGTTTACCAGAGCGCCCCGCTGCTGGTGCTGGCCTACGCGGTGTTGTTCCTGCCGCTGGCGTTGATCGCGCTGCGCGCCACGTTGACCCAGATTCCCCCGGGACTGGCCGAGATGGGCCGCAGCCTGGGCCGGCCGCCGCTCATCGTGCTGGTTCGGGTCACGCTGCCGCTGCTTGGACCGGGGTTGGCGGCCGCGGCGGCGTTGGTGTTCCTGTCCACCACCACCGAGCTGACCGCCACCCTGTTGCTGCGCCCCACCGGCCTGCAGACCCTGGCTACCCAGTTCTGGGTATACACCAGCGGCCTGGCCTACGGCGCCGCCGCACCGTACGCCGCGTTGATGGTCGCGGTGTCCGCGTTGCCGACCTACCTGCTGACCCGCCGCATCGATTCACTGTCGACTTAGGAGAACGGTGTCATGACCCATCCCGGCGTCACCAGGTCCGCCCCGCACCCTGACGGGCACCCGGCGCTCGACCCGCCCGCCGCGCCGCCCGCGGTGGCGGTCGCGCTGCGCGGGGTGCGCAAGGCCTACGGCGCCCACCCGGTACTCGCTGGTCTGGACCTCGACGTCCCGGCCGGCACCATCACCGCCGTACTCGGTGCGTCGGGTTGCGGCAAGACCACCTTGCTGCGGCTGCTCGCCGGGTTCGAGACCACCGACGCCGGCATCATCGCCCTGCACGGCCGGACCGTCGACGATGGCCATCGCCCGCTGGCGCCGGAACACCGTCGGATCGGCTACGTGCCGCAGGAGGGCGGGCTGTTCCCGCACCTGTCGGTGGCGGCCAACATCGGATTCGGGCTGCCCCGGGCGGCGCGGCGTCACCGGGTGGCCGAACTGCTCGAGCTGGTCGGATTACCCGGCCTCGGCGACCGCCCACCCCATAAGCTGTCCGGCGGCCAGCAACAACGGGTCGCCCTGGCCCGCGCGCTCGCCCCGGCCCCGCAGCTGGTGCTGCTGGACGAACCGTTCTCCGCCCTCGACGCCGGGTTGCGCGCTCAACTGCGCAGCGACGTCGCCACCGCGCTGCACCGCAGCGGCACCACCGCGGTGCTGGTCACCCATGACCAGGACGAGGCGCTGTCGATGGCCGAGCTCGTCGCGGTCCTACGCGACGGCCGCATCGTCCAAGCCGCCGATCCGGCCACCCTCTACCAGCAACCCGTCGACGCCGAGGTGGCCCGCTTCGTCGGCGACGCCAACCTGCTGGCGGGCCACGTGCTGGGCCGCACCGCGCGCAGCCCGCTGGGCGAGCACCCGCTGCGGTCCGGCACGCCCCGGCTGCCGGCCGCGGCGCTCATCATGGTGCGACCCGAACAACTCCAGCTACGACCAGCCGTGTCTCGCGACCCCGCGGAGGCAGTCACCGGAAGGGTCCTGCGCCGTGACTACCACGGCCACGACACCACCATCACCCTCGCC
>JAICSB010000318.1 GCA_025937115.1 Pseudonocardiaceae bacterium
CCACCGTCGACTTCCCGCTGCCGCTGGGCCCGACGATCGCGACCCGTTCACCCGCGGCGACATGCAGGTCGACACCGTTCAGTACCGGGGTGCCCTCGCCGTAGCCGAAGTGCACGTCGGCGAAGGTGATCTCACCACGCAGCTCGGGCAGTGTCACCGCGTCCGGGGCGTCGGCGATGGCCGGTGGAAGGTCAAGGAGCTGGAAGATGCGTTCTACCCCGGCCCTGGCCTGCTGGGCGATGGTCAGGATGCCGGCGAGCTGCCTGGCCGGCGCGACGAACTGGGCGACATAGGTGGAGAACGCGAGGAACGTGCCGAGCGTGATCTCGTGGTGCAACGCCAGCCACCCGCCGAGAGCCAGGATGGCGACCTGGCCGATCGAAGGAACCGCCTCCAGCAGCGGCTGGTAGCGGGCCTGGAGCCGGACCGCGCGCATTCGTGCGCCGTAGAGCGACGTGGAAGCGTCGACGACGCGGCCGAGTTCCCGGTCCTCCTGGCCGAAGGCCTTCACCACGCGCACTCCGTTGACGTCTTCGGCCACGATCTGCGCGACGTCACCCTCGCGTTGCTGGCCGTCCCAGGTCGCCGGGAACACCCGCCCGCGCATCCGGTAGGAGATCGCGAACAGGACCGGCGCGACGATCAGGCTGACGATGGCCAGCAACGGGGACAGGGCGAACATGACCCCGAGCGAGAGCACCAGGAGCAGTACGTTGCCGCTCATGATCGGTAAATAGTTGAGCAGGCCTTGCACGAGCATCGAATCGGAGCTCGCCCTGGCCACGAGTTGGCCGGTCGGCATCCGGTCGAGGTTGGCCAGGTCCATCGTCTGCAGGTGATCGTGCATGGCGTTGCGCAGGTCGTACTGCACTTCCAAGCCGACCCGGCCACCCCGGTAGCGGCGCAGGTAGGTGAATCCGAACCGGGCGACCCCGACCACGACCAGCAGCGTCAACCAGGGCCACAGCGGCGAGTCGCGGCGAACGATGACCCCGTCGACGATCTGCCGGGCGATCAGCGGCACCAGCGTCTGGCACGCGCTGCCGAGCACTGCGCCGGTCAGCGCGAGCACTACGTTGCGCCGGTGGTTGAGCAGGTAGCCGGCCAGCCGCCGGATCCATCCCGGCTTTCCGGTGATCAGCGGGCCAGCCGTCCGAGTAGGGCGGAGGCGATGATGATCATGACTGCGGAGGCCAGGATCAACACGCCGAAGTCCAGTCCCAGTTCAGCGGGGACGCCGATGAGCAGGCCTCTGAGTGCGTCGACCTCGTAGCCGAGCGGGTTGATGTGGTTGAACGCCTGCAGCCAGCCAGGCATGAGGTTTACCGGGTACAGCGCACTGGAGCCGAAGAACAGTGGCATGGTGATCGCCTGCCCGATGCCCATCAGCCGGTCGTGGGTGAGTACCAGTCCCGCGATCGTGATTGACAGGCAGCAGAAGAAGCTCGAGCCGAGGATCACCGCGGCCGCCATGGCCAGCAGCTTGAACGGGTTATCGGTCAGTCCCACGCCCAGCAGCGCGGCGAGCACCAGCACCACGAGGGCTTGGACCAGGGCGCGTACCGACGCGGCGAAGGCTTTGCCGGTGACCAGAGCGATCCGTGGGGTCGGGGTGACCATCAGCTTGGTCAGCACTCCGGCGTCGCGCTCCCAGATGATCTGGATGCCGTAGAAGATCGCGATGAACAGCGCGGACTGGGCGAGGATTCCGGGTGCGAGGTAATCGAGGTAGGGCACGTTGCCGGTCGGGATGGCCCGCAACCGGGTGAACGTCTCACCGAAGACCAGCAGCCACAGCGCCGGCTGGATCGCCCGGGTGATCAGCTCGGTGCGGTCGTGGCGCAGCTTCTGCAGTTCGACCAGGCACATGGTGCCGATCCGGGAGAGCACCAGGCGGGGTAGACCGATCGGGACTGATTCACCCCAGCCGGTGAGCGGTACGGCGAGTTGCTCGGACATTGCGCATCCTCTCTCCGGCGTCACTGGCCAGCCTGTCGCCGGTGGCGGCGCGGAACACGTCGTCCAGGGTGCTGTCCGGGCCGACGCCGGCCTTGAGCTCGGCCGGTGTGCCCAGCGCGCAGATCCGGCCGCGGTGCATCAGGGCGATCCGGTCGCAGTGCTGGTCGGCTTCGTCCATGTAGTGGGTGGTGACCAGCACGGTCATCCCGGTACTTGCGCGGACTTCGCCGATGTGGTCCCACACGCTGGCTCGGCCGATCGGGTCTAGGCCGATCGTCGGCTCGTCCAGCACCAGCAGCCGTGGCGCGTTGACCAGCGCCTGCGCCAGCTCCAACCGGCGGATCATGCCGCCGGAGTAGGTGCCCGCGGTGCGATCGGCGACGTCGGTCAAGCCGACCGACTCCAGCGAGAGATCCACGACGTGACGCCGCCGCGCGCGGGGTACGTCGAACAGGCGGGCGAACAGCGCCACGTTCTGCCGTCCGGTCAGTGCACCGTCGGCGGACAGCTGCTGGGGCACGTACCCGAGCAATCGCCGCACCGCGAGCTTGTGGCGGGCCACGTCCACCCCGAAAACCTCGATCGACCCGATCGGCGCCGGCAGCAGTGTCGTGATCATGCGCAGCGTGGTGGTCTTGCCGGCACCGTTGGGCCCGAGCAGCCCGAACACCATCCCGGCAGGGACATTCAGGTCAACCCCGTCGACCGCGACGGTGTCCCCGAAACGGTGCCGGATCGCGGTACCGCGCACGGCAAGCGGGGCGGTCATCTCAGGTGCCCAGGTCGTATCACATCCCGAATGTACGTCTTAAACAGAGCTAATCGCAATACGAGGTTAAGTGAGCCGGCCGTTACCGACGGCGACACAAGGCCCGGTAGTCCTCCGCGACCCGCTCGAACACGTGTACAGCCTGGTCACCGAACACGGCGACGTCTTCCAGCTCCGCGGACCGGCGGTCGTAGGCGCCGACCTCCACCGGGTCGGTGATGAATGCGGTGCCCGATTCAGTCCCAACGATCACTGTGTGGGTGTCGTAGACGAAGGCGTGCCGAGCGTGCATGGTCGGGCGATGCCTTTCAATGCGGTGCGGACCTCCGCAGACGCCCGGTATGCCTTGCAGAGGGCAGTGACCTCCTTGATGGGGGGCGCGGCGTCCGGTTTCCAGTCGGGACACAGTCGACTGAGGCATGCCAGCCCGCCTCGCGGCTTCAATGCCGGACAAGCCTGCGTCCTGCCGTAAGCGGAGCAGGGTTGTCGCGAGTTCAGGATGGTTAGGACTCTCGGTCAAGCTGTCGTGTCCCCGTCAACTCACTCGGTATGCGCAGCGGTGGTGCTGGGGGTGCTGGTTCCACCAGACGAGGAAGTACTCGCCCAGCTCCCACGCGACCTCTGCGGCTTTACAGTGCTTGGCAACCTGTTGCGTGGGCAGGATCTCCGCAGCGCGGAATTGACCGTCAGGCTCATAGTGCATGGCGACGACCTCACGGCCGTCGATCAGCCAGAAATCCTCCGGGATATGCGCGAGTTCCAGGGGCAGCGGGGTCTGCGCCAGATCGATGACGCGGACGAGTTCTTGGCGCCGGCACCCCCTGCGAGCTCCACGGCAAGCATTGAAGCTGCGCTGCCGCGGCTCCGGTGCCCGACATGGGGACATATCGGGGCTATCGGGTACGGAATTGCCCCGATATGTCCCCATATCGGGGAGTCGCAGCCGGATGCATCATCGCCCAGCTCGGCGCTCCACCGCAGGGCTGCATGCGCACACTGCGGGCAATACCGGGGGTCGTCGTCGCACTCGGCAGGACACCGTGCCGGCAGCCGGTCCGACGAGCTGACCAGCTCTCCACAGACCGTCACATACACGCTTGTCCCGTAGCCCTGCCCTACCGTCCAGTCGGCCACCAGCAGATGAGCCGTGCCCCTCACTAATGGCGCGCTCACCCGAGCGACTCCCCGAGAACCTCCCACAGCTCGGTCGCCGCAGCTTCGTCCAAGATGAGCACACACTGGTCGGTCCCGTGCGGATCCAGGACGATGGTCCCGTCGCGTTTGGTCACCACCAGATTCGTGAAGCCCCGGCAGCCACCGTGCACCGAGCAAGTGATGTGAATCACCCTACGATGCCTCGTCGACTGCGGCGGCGCGTCGGCACCGGGCGTGGTACTCACCAGATCCGGGCTGTCAGTCGTTTCCATCGATTATCATCTCCGCTCCAGCTGGGAAGTCGTGTCCGAGCGCCCGTCGTAAAGAATTGGAATCGCCCGAATGACGAAGGCCGACGGCTCACCCAGGGCCGGGGACGGGGCTTCGACCGCAAGTTCGACAGGCACTCCCGGGAGCGGATGCGCAGCCGTACTACAGCCAGGAATCACCCGGCACTGGGTGCTCGCGAATTACTCTTCCGCTGGCTTGGCGCGGCGAAAAGGGCAAAGCATCCGCACTTCGACTGCAAATCTGCCGCAGGGTGGCCGCTGACCTGCAAAGATGTCGCCGCGGTACCCTCAGGTCGGCAATATAGCTAGGACGCGGCCAGGAGGATGACTCGTTGGGGAAGCAGCACCGCCCTGGCTTAGCTCGCGCCCGCAAGTCGGCCGGCCTCAGCCAGGAGCGGCTGGCTGAGGTGCTGCGAGTGGATCGCTCCACAGTCACCCG
>JAICSB010000248.1 GCA_025937115.1 Pseudonocardiaceae bacterium
ATCCACAACAGCAGCACGATCGCTCCGACGACGATCGAGACAGTGCCGATCGAGCGATGGAGGTGGCTGGCCAAACCCTGGTGCAGCACGTCCCACGGCATGTTGCCAAGGCGGGAACGGATCAACAGCGCCATGGAAACGCCGTAGAGCGTCAAACCCGCGGCAAGCTGGCCGAGCCGTCGACCCAGTCGGGATGGCCGAGCGGATGACGGTACCGAGATCGCTTGTCGCACCCAGCTAGTGTGAGTCATGATTGGACTGTGAACTACGGTCCAATCTGCGGTCAGTGGCATGATTGATGGTGCCGCCTCAACGGTGGCTGGGCTCGTAGGTGAACTGGCGGGTGAGCGTCCGCCGCGCTATGCGGCGCTGGCCGGGCGTATCCGGTTGCTTATCGCGGACGGCCGGCTGGCCGTCGGGATCCGGTTGCCGGCCGAGCGTGAGCTCGCCAGCGCACTGCTGCTGAGCCGGACCACGGTCACCGCCGCCTACCGGCGGCTGCGCGAGGACGGCTGGGCCAGTGCCCGCCACGGCGCAGGGACCTGGACGTCGCTGCCCGCGGGAACCGCATACGGCGCCTGGGCGCCGGCTCTGCCCACCGCCGGGGTTCTCGATCTCGCGCACGCCGCGCCGGCGGCCCCGCCTGAGATCGTCACCGCGTTCATCGCGGCACTGGCCGATCTTCCACGGCTGCTACCCGGCCACGGCTACCATCCCGCCGGCTTGCCGGAGCTGCGGGCGCGGGTCGCGCAGTGGTACACCTCCCGTGGGCTGGCGACCACGCCCGAGCAGATCCTCATCACGGCTGGTGCACTCAACGGCATCACGGTCGCGCTGGACGTGCTCATCGGTCCGGGCGACCGGATCCTCGTCGAACATCCCAGCTACCCGAACGCGCTGGATGCCATCCGGGCCAGCGGGGCCCGCGCGGTGCCGGTGGCCATCGACGCAGCGGATCCCGCCGCCGTCGCCGCCGACGTCACCCGGGTCGCTCGCCAAACCAGCCCCCGGCTGGCCTACCTCATGCCGGACTTCCAGAACCCCACCGGTCTACTCCTCGACGCGGAGCAGCGGGGGCGCCTCGCGGCCGGCCTGCACGGATCGGGCACTATTGCGCTGATCGATGAGACCCTTGTCGAACTCGGCTTGGACATCGCGCCCGCAGCGCCCTTCGCGGCGTTCGCCCGGGCTGATCTGGCGGCCACTGTCGGCTCGCTGAGCAAGGCTTTCTGGGGTGGCCTGCGGGTCGGATGGTTGCGCGCCGAAGCCACCCTCATCCAACGGCTGACGGCTGCGGCGGTACGTGCTCAGCTGTCCGGGCCGGTGCTCGAGCAGCTTGCCGCCTGTCACTTGCTCGACTCCGCCGAGACCACATTGCCGGCGCATCGCGACCGGTTGCGGGCCCAGCGCGACGCGCTCGTCTGCGCGCTTGGCGCTGCACTGCCCAGTTGGCAGGTGCCGGTGCCGCCTGGCGGACTGGTGCTGTGGTGCAGACTCCCAGTGCCGATCTCCAATGCCCTGGTCGACGCCGCGCAGCGGCGCGGACTGCGGTTGGCGGCCGGCCCTCGGTTCGGCGCCGGTCACGCCTTCGCCGACCGGCTGCGGCTGCCCTACACCCAGCCGATCGACGTCCTGCACCGCGCGGTTGCGATCCTTGCGGAGGTGGCGGACAGCCTGCCCGCGACCGACCCGGGCTCCGCCCCGTCGCGTCTCGTGGTGTGAGCTGGTAAGCGCGCCCGTCAGTTCGCCGCTGCGTCTCGGTGCAACCAGCGAGCCACCTCTGGGTCGCCCAGCTCAGCGATGCGCTGGTGATATCGGCGAAGGTCGTCGCCGCTTAGCCGGGCACGCCACTGCCCGCTCGTCCCGCGGTGAAAGAACTCCGTGTTATCGCGCCAGAGATTCTCGCCCCCGTTGGGGACGAGGTGGTCGGCCCGGCTGCGCATCTCGCTGAATCGGGCGGCCGCCACGAGCTGTGGCCACCGCGGCTCAGGCACGTCGATGCCCAGCCGCCGGGCCAGCTGCCGCATCTGCCCTTCGAGGTCTGCCTGGAGATCGTCGTAGTGCAGTAGCACGAGATTGGGGGCGCCCGCTGTGGCCAGCCAGAAGGTTCGGATGTGGTGTACCAATCCCGCTAGGTTGGCCGACGACTCGCTGACCGGTGCCGGATTGTCTACCCACTGCCAGAACCGCTCGATGTCGGTCAGCGGTGGCTCCTGCGGTCCGTCGAGCTGCAGTTCGTCGAGGTCGGCGAGGCCGACCGCCTTGCGGCGGGCGGCGAAGAAGGCGTCCATGTCGAGGTTGGCCAGGTGGTTGGACCAGGAGAAGCCGGCATCGCGGGGGTCGCGGCCAACGCAGACGTAGGTCACCCGGTCGTCGAACGGCAGACCGTCGAGGGGCGTGTGCGTTTTGATGAACCGCCGGTGCGGTTGCGCCGCGAGCGCCGCGACAAGATCGTCGCGGTCGGTCGTCAGCATGTCGAGCCATGGTGAGATCTCAGCAAGCGGCGCAGCGAAGTCCGGGGTTTGGAAGATCAGCAGGGCGCAGATCATCTGCGTCCAGGTCGTGCCGCATTTCGCCGGAGTGCTGATCACGATGTCGCCGTCGCGGAACTGGAAGCCCTCCCACCGGGCACTGTCCGCCACGACCGACCGGTACCGCACCACCGCATCAGGCATAACCACCAACGCTAGGGGGCGACGCTAGATGCCACCAGGGGCACGGACCGATCGAAAGTGCGTGGTCAGGCTTCGCGTGTGGCTGTTCTGGCTAGGGCGAGGGCCAGGCCGATCAGCAGGTAGCAGGCCGCGCGGAGGCTGGTTGAGGCCAAACCGTCCAGCGGTAAGGGATCGCGCAACACATCGGTGATCGTGAACCACCCGGTGGTCAGCAGTAATGGTTGGAGCCAGTCCAGAGCGGGGATGGCGGAGAGCACCCCGAACACGATCAGGGCGCCCAACACCGCCGCGAGTACCACCAGCGGGTGTTCGGTGGCCGAGGACACCGCCAGGGCGATTGCGCCGACCGCGGCGAGCTGACCCACTGTCCAGGCCGCAGCCAACGACACCCGCAGTAGTGCCGACGCTGGTCCGATCTCGGTCCCAGACATCGTGAGCATGCCGTGGGCGGTCCCGGACGGGCCGACCAACACCAACCCGGTGACGATGCCCAGCACGGCGACGGCGGCGACCGCGGCCACCGCGACGGCCAGCACGCCGACCGCCTTGACCAACACCAGCCGGGTCCGGCTGACCGGGGCCAACAGCAGCCCGCGCAGCGTTCCGTGTGCGGACTCCCCGGCCAGCGCATCGGCGGCGGCCATCGTCACGGCCAGCGGCAACAGCAGAGCCAACGAGATGGACAGCGCCGCCACCGGCAGCACCAGCCCGTTACCGGCGATCTGAGTGAGCAGGCCCGACCCGCCCGGCGAGTCGGTTGCCACGATGCCGATCCCCATCAACACCGGAATCAGCGCGAGTATCCCCAGCACGATCTGGGTGCGCGGCCGGCGCAGCACCCAGCGCAGCTCGCTTCGCAGCACCCGCCCCAGCGGCGCGCGGACCAGGGCGGCAGTGCCCTCCGGGACAGGGATGGTCACTTGTGACCCTCGGTCAGCTGGGCGAACAGCTCGTCCAACCCGGTCCGCCAGCGCTGCACCTCGTGTACCGCCACCCCCGCGCCGACCAGCAACGCAACCACTGTCGGCGGGTCGGTTCCGGCGAGCTCGACATGTACCCCGGCGGGGTGGATCGCGGCACCGATCCCGGCCGCGCGCAACGCCTGCACCGCTATCGCGGAATCGGGGGTGCGCACCTCCAGCGCGGGTGCCTCGCCGTCGAGCAGGGCGGCCAACGGACCCGCGGCGATCAGTGACCCGTGATCGAGCACCGCGACATGCGTGCAGGTCGCCTCGACCTCGGCGAGCAGGTGCGACGACACCAGCACGGTGGCGCCGCCGGCATGCAGCTCCGCGATGATCGTCCGCACGTCCCGAGTACCAGCCGGATCCAAGCCGTTGGTCGGTTCGTCGAGGATCACCAGCCGCCGAGGCACCAGCAGCGCCGCAGCTAGGCCGAGACGCTGTTTCATGCCCAGCGAATAGGCGCGGTAGCGCCGCCCCGCGGCACTGGACAGGCCGACTCGGCTCAGGACGCCCTGCACCGCATCCGCGATCGCTCGGCTGGACAGCAGTGGCTCAGCTGCCGCGCACCGCCGCAGGTTCTCCCGGCCGGACAGGAACGGGTGAAACCCAGGGCCTTCCACCAGCGCCCCGACATGCGGCAGCACCGCGCCGGCGGCGGCCGGCATGGGCGCTCCCAGCAGCTCCACCGTGCCCGCGGTGGGTCGGGACAGCGCGAGAAGCATGCGGATCATCGTGGTCTTACCCGAACCGTTCGGGCCCAGCACACCCAGCACGGCACCGGCCGGCACGTCTAGGTCCACGCCGGACACCGCCACGGTGGAGCCGAACACCTTGCGCAGGCCACGGACCCGGATCGCCGGCGCTTGCACCTCAACCGGCGAAGTGGTCGCGGCAGGGGTGGCCGAGCCGGCCGTCACCTGGTCAGTCCCTCGCCAACGCTTTGCGCAGGCGGTGCGGGTTCATCAGACCTGTTGTCGGCTGCCCGGCGCGTTCGGTTTGCAGCAGGATCGCTTCGACGTCGTCGATGATGCTGCGCAGTTCGGCGCGGATGGCGGGATTGTCGGAGGCGGCAGCTTCGCGCGGACTCAGATCACCGATCACGCCGGGAGCGTCCAGCCAGCTTGTCTCGGCGTCGCGGCTCAGGCGGTCGGCGGCGGCGTCCGCGTCGGTGGCAGCCGTCGGGTCGAGAAAGTAGCTCTCCAGGATGATGGCGCGGCCTTCGCGGCCGTCGGGCTCCTCGCTGACGCGCTTGGCCTGCCGGTTGAGTTCGACGGCTTCCGGGACGACGTCGCGCAGCTGGGTTTCGAGGTCGGCCAGCCGCGCGAGAGAGTTCGCGGAAACAGTGAGGTTATCGCCGGTCCGTTGAATCACCCCGAGGTTCAACACCCGCCCGTCGGGCAGCTGCCGGTGCCAGGCGACGACGTCCTCGTCGGTCCGGTTCAACCGCTCGATGAGGCGCTCGAAGGCCTCCTGCGGACTAGGCGTCTGGTAGGTGACGCTGCACTCGTACAGGTCGTCGCCGTCACTGTTGCGGAACTGGATGGGCGGCTCGGGAGCGAAGAAGTCCGCGATCTGCTCCATCGATGGACCTGAGGCGAGCAGGCCGGCCAGCTCGCGACGGCGTGGCCGGGAGACGTGGACGGGCACCGCGAGCATTCGAGGTCGGGTGTCGTCCCGCAGTACCCGGCCGCAGAACAGCTCCAGCCGCTGCGCGGACTGCGAGAACAACGTGTCGACCAGCTCGATCGAGTCGCCGTCCGGTAGCGCGCGCAGCGTGACGCTGGTGTCCCGGGCAACGTCGACCGACTCATAGAGGCTGACCGGGATCTGCTGCCAGTCCTCGATGAGCTGGCGTTCGTCTGGGCGCAGCCAGTGACCTCGGGCGGCGAGGAACTTCTGCACCAGGCCGCCGTGGAACAACGCAAGATCGAGCATGAACATCGCGTACCGTTGCGC
>JAICSB010000336.1 GCA_025937115.1 Pseudonocardiaceae bacterium
GAGGCGGTGGCGGTCAGCGTCGAGGGCCGGTCGATGACCTACCGCGAGCTTGATCAGGCCGCTAACCGGTGGGCGCACCTGCTGGCCGGCCACGGGGTGGGCCCGGGACGGTCTGTGGCGCTGCTGTTGTCGCGCTCGGCCGAGGCGATCGTGGCGATGCTGGCGGTGCTCAAGACCGGGGCGGCCTACGTGGCGATCGACCCCGCGGTCCCGCAGGCGCGGCTGCGGTTCGTGCTCACCGACGCCGCACCGGCCGCGGTGATCACCACCGCCGCACTATCCGAGCGCCTCGACGGGTTCGACGTGTCGGTCATCGAGACCGGCGACCCTCGCATTCACACCTATCCCGACACCGCGCCCCCGACACCACAGCCGGGCGATGTCGCGTATCTGATCTACACCTCGGGCACCACCGGCACCCCCAAAGGGGTGGCCATCACCCACCACAACGTGACCCAGCTGCTGGCATCACTGGATGCCGGGCTGCCCCCAACCGGGGTGTGGACGCATAGTCACTCGCTGGCCTTCGACGTCTCGGTCTGGGAAATCTTCGGCGCCCTACTGCGCGGCGGACGCCTGGTGGTGGTGCCCGAAGCGGTGGCCGGCTCGCCGGAGGACTTTCACGAGCTGCTGGTCGACCAGCAGGTCAGCGTGTTGACCCAGACCCCCTCGGCGTTGGCGATGCTCTCCCCGCAGGGGCTGGAGTCCACGGCGGTGGTGATCGTCGGTGAGGCCGGCTCGCTCGAGGTGGTCAACCAGTGGGCGCCGGGACGGGTGATGCTCAACGCCTATGGCCCCACCGAAACCACCATGTGCGTGACCATCAGCGCCCCGCTGGCGCCAGGTGCCGAGGTGGTGCCCATCGGCGCGCCGGTCGCCGAGGCGGGGGTGTGTGTGCTGGACGGCTGGTTGCGTCCGGTGCCCGCCGGGGTGATCGGCGAGTTGTATGTGGCCGGCGCCGGGGTGGGAGTCGGGTACCTCGGTCGGGCAGCGCTGACCGGGTCCCGGTTCGTGGCCTGCCCGTTCGGTGGCCCGGGGTCACGGATGTATCGCACCGGGGATCTGGTGCGCTGGGGTGCTGATGGCCAGCTGCACTACCTCGGGCGCGCCGACGAACAGGTCAAGATCCGCGGCTACCGCATCGAACCCGGCGAAATCCAAACCGCCCTAACATCTCTGGACGGGGTCGACCAAGCCGCCGTCATCGCCCGCGAAGACCGCCCCGGCGACAAACGCCTCATCGGCTACATCACCGGCACCGCCGACCCCACCCAGGCACGCACCGCCCTGGCCGAGCGGCTCCCGCCCTACATGATCCCCACCGCCCTGGTAGCGCTCGACGCCCTCCCACTGACCCCCAACGGCAAACTCGACACCCACGCCCTGCCCGCACCCGATTCCCACCACCTCAAGGACTACCGCGCCCCGGGCACCGCCCTTGAAGAAATCCTGGCCGGCATCTACGCGCGAGTACTCGGACTCGACCGAGTCAGCATCGACGACTCCTTCTTCGACCTCGGCGGGGATTCGCTGTTGGCGATGCGCTTGTCCGCGGCGATCAACACGTCACTGGACGCCGACGTTTCGGTGCCCGCCGTGTTCGATGCGCCCACGGTTGCTCAGTTGGCATGCCATGTCGGCGTGGGTTCGCGGCGGCTGCAGCCCTTGGTGGCAGCGGACCGGCCAGCGGTGGTGCCGTTGTCGTATGCCCAGCAGCGGTTGTGGTTTGTCGACCAGTTGCAGGGGCCCTCCCCGGTCTACAACTTGGCCGCGGCATTGCGCTTGAACGGGCGCCTCGATAGCGACGAATTGCGCGCGGCGATGGCGGATGTGGTGGGCCGTCATGAAAGCCTGCGCACGCTGCTTGCCGCGCCCGAGGGGATCCCCCAGCAGCTGGTATTGCCACCCGAGCGAGCCGACTTCGGTTGGGATCTTGTCGATGCCACCAGCTGGTCGGCCGGCCGGTTGGATGAGGCCATCAGCGCGGCAGCGCGTTGCGGTTTTGACCTGGGCACCGAACTCCCTTTTCGCGCAACGCTTTTCCGGGTCGCCCTGGAAGAACACGTGCTGGTGGCCGTGGTCCACCACATCGCCGCCGACGGCTGGTCGATCGCCCCGCTGATCAGGGATCTGGGGGTCGCCTACGCCAGCCGGTGTGCCGGGCAGGCCCCCGACTGGGCGCCGCTGCCGGTGCAGTACGTCGACTACACACTGTGGCAGCGAGCGCAGCTGGGCGACCTCGACGCCAGCGATAGCCCCATCGCCGCGCAACTGGACTACTGGGAGGAGGCCCTGGCCGGGCTGCCCGAGCGCCTGCAGCTGCCCACCGATCGGCCCTACCCGCCGGTGGCCGATCAGCGCGGGTCCAACGTCATCGTGGATTTTCCGGCCGAGCTGCAGCAGCAGGTTGCACGACTGGGCCGCGAACACAATACGACCAGCTTCATGGTGATGCAGGCCGCCATGGCGGTGCTGTTGTCGAAGATCAGCGCCAGCCCCGAGGTGGCCGTCGGGTTTCCGATCGCCGGGCGGCGCGACCCCGCACTGGACGAGCTGGTGGGCTTTTTCATTAACACCTTGGTGCTGCGCGTCGACGTGTCGGAGGATCCCACCACCGCCGAACTGTTGGACCAGGTGCGCCGACGCAGTCTGGCCGCCTACGAACACCAAGACGTGCCCTTCGAAGTGCTTGTGGAACGACTCAATCCGTCGAGGTCGTTGGCTCATCACCCCCTGATTCAGGTGATGGTCGGCTGGCAGTTCGCCGGCGATAGCGATCCCGCGGCGGAGCTGGTGTTGGACGGCCTGCAGGTCACGTCGCTACCGGTGAACACCCGCACCGCCCGGATGGATCTGGCGTTTTCGTTGGCCGAACGCTTCACCGAGGCCGGCGAGCCCGCTGGGATCGGCGGAACGGTGGAGTTTCGCACCGATGTGTTCGACGCGGACAGCGTCAGCGCGCTGATCGGGCGCTTGGAGCGGGTACTGGTGGCGATGACCGCCGATCCGGCACAAAGGATTTCGTCGATCGATGTACTCGACGAGCGAGAGCACGCCCGCCTCGATGAACTCGGCAACCGTGCGGTACTGACCCAGCACGCAACCCAAGCATCGATTCCGGCTGTATTCGCCGAACGCGTGGCCCGCGCCCCCGATGCAGTGGCGGTGACCTTCGAGAGCCACTCCCTGACCTACCGCGAGCTTGATGAGGCCGCCAACCGGTTGGCACATTTGTTGGCGGCCCACGGCGCCGGTCCGGGTCAGTCCGTGGCGCTGTTGTTTTCGCGGTCGGCTGATGCGATCGTGGCGATCTTGGCGGTCCTGAAGACCGGGGCGGCGTATCTGCCGATGGATCCGGCGCTGCCGGCGGCCCGGATCGAGTTCATGGTCGCCGATGCCGGACCGATCGCTGCGATCACCACGGCGGGCCTGCGCTCGCGGTTCGATGGATGCGAGTTGGCGGTCATCGATTTCGACGACCCTCGCGTCGACTCCCAACCCAATACCGCCTTGCCGGACCCAGCCCCTGATGACCTGGCGCACATCGTTTACACCTCTGGCACGACCGGTGTGCCCAAAGGCGTGACCGTCACGCACCACAACGTCACTCAGATGTTCGACGCACTGGATATCGGCGTCGAGTTGGCGCCCAACCAGGTATGGACGCAGTTTCACTCCTACGCCTTCGATTTCTCGGTCTGGGAGATCTGGGGCGCGTTGTTGTTTGGTGGGCGGCTGGTGGTGGTGCCTGACTCGGTGGCGCGCTCCCCGGAGGACTTCCACACGTTGCTGGTCGACCAGCAAGTCACCGTGTTGACCCAGACCCCGTCGGCGGTGGGAATGCTGTCGACGCAAGGGCTGGAGTCGGCGGCGTTGGTGATCGGTGCGGAACCCTGCCCCGTCGAACTGGTGAACCGGTGGGCGCCGGGACGCGTGATGATCAACGTGTACGGCCCGACCGAGACAACGATGTGGGCGTGCAAGAGTGCACCGCTGGCCGCGGGGTCGGGGCCGCCACCGATCGGCTCACCGATCGCGTGGGCGGCCTTCTTTGTGCTGGACGGGTGTTTGAACCCGGTGCCCGCAGGGGTGATCGGCGAGTTGTATCTGGCCGGCCGCGGGGTGGGCGTTGGGTATGTGCGCCGGGCCGGGCTGACCGGGTCACGCTTCGTGGCCTGCCCGTTCGGTGGCCCGGGGTCACGGATGTATCGCACCGGGGATCTGGTGCGCTGGGGGCCCGATGGGCAGCTGCACTACCTCGGGCGCGCCGACGAGCAGGTCAAGATCCGCGGCTACCGGATCGAACCCGGCGAAATCCAAACCGCCCTAACATCTCTGGACGGGGTCGACCAAGCCGTCGTCATCGCCCGCGAAGACCGCCCCGGTGACAAACGCCTCATCGGCTACATCACCGGCACCGCCGACCCCACCCAGGCACGCACCGC
>JAICSB010000624.1 GCA_025937115.1 Pseudonocardiaceae bacterium
CGAGGAAAGGAAGATCCTCGAAAGCAGGCTGCCACTGGTGGAGGCCGCCACCTTGGCGGCGATCGCCCTCATCGTCGGGCTGACCTTCCGCTCGGTGGTCGCACCGTTGGTCACGCTCATCACCGCCGGCATCGGCTACCTGCTGGCTGACCGGGTCATTGGAGCTCTGGCCGGGGCCGCTGGATTGATTGTTCCGGTGGAGATTGAACCGATCGTGATCGCCCTGATGTTGGGAATCACCACGGACTACAGCATCTTCTTCCTATCCGGTGTGCGCCGACGGTTGCGGGCCGGACAGGCCAACCCAGCGGCCACCACCGAGGCCGTCAGCGAGTACCTCAGCATCGTGTTGACGGCTGGTCTGACAGTGGCGGCCGGTGTCGCTGCGCTGGTGGTCGCGAAGTCCACGCTATTCCATGCCTTCGGGCCCGGCCTTGCGGTCACCGTGCTCGTCGGGGTCGCGGTGGCCGTGGTCTTGGTACCCGCGATGCTGGCCGTACTGGGTCGGTGGGCGTTCTGGCCCTACGGTCTCGCTGCGCAGACACCGTCCGGGGTGGGACGTGCGGCGATATCTGAACCTATCGACGCCGATGATCCGGCGGCTGCGGCGCCGAGTCGGGTGGTTCGACTGCTGCGCCATCGCGGGGTCGCCGCGGTGGTCGCGGCCTTGGTCATCGCGGTACTCCTGGTGGCAGGCAGTCCCGTGACCGGATTGCGCACCGCGGTATCGCCGGTGGCTGCGCTGCCGGCGGGTAACCCGGCGCGCGAGGCAGCAGCAGCGGCCTCCTCCGGGTTCACTGCGGGCATCCTGTCCCCGACCGGGATCATCGTGTCCGCCCCTGGCATCACCGACCGCCGCGAGGCGCTGACGACACTTGTCAGCCAGCTACATCATCAGCCCGGCGTGGACATCGTGCTCGGTCCGAACATCGCGTTGCCGGTCCAGCGGCTGCCGGAGCAGTTGGGAGGGGTGTTTCTCGCCCCGGACGGCGGCGCTGCCCGCATGCTCGTCGTGTTCGACAGCGATCCGCTGGGTGCCACCGCCGTGGGGTACCTGCACGAGCTGCGTGACGCGATGCCCGCACTGCTCACCAGAGCTGGCTTGGCTGGAGCGCAGGTGTCCTACATCGGTGATACCGCGATCGGAATGTCGCTGGTGGATCAAGCCAGCGCCGATTTGGTCCGGGTGGCGGTCGCGGTGGGACTGGTCAACCTGCTGCTGCTCGCGCTGTTCCTCCGCGCCCTCGTCGCCCCGCTGTACCTACTGGCCAGCAGCGTGCTCGCGGTCGGCGCGGCGCTCGGGCTGACCGTGGCGTTGTTCCAGGGGCCGCTCGGACAGGACGGTCTGGTGTTCTACATCCCGTTCGCGGCTGGCGTGTTACTCGTTTCCCTTGGCAGCGACTACACGATCTTCAGCGTGGGCTACGTCTGGGATGAGGCCCGCCGTAGGCCACTGCGCCAAGCGCTCGCGGTGGCGGTGCCGCGCTCGACCCGGGCGATCACTGCCGCGGGAATGACGCTTGCAGCGAGCTTCGCACTGGCCGCGCTCATCCCGCTGGCGCCGTTTTACGAGCTCGCCTTCGCGATGGCGGCCGGCGTGCTGATCGACGCCTTTGTGGTGCGGTCGGTGCTGGTGCCCGCGCTGATCTCGGTGGTGGGCCGGGCCAGTGGGTGGCCCGGAAAGAGGTTGGTGAAGCCACCGCTGAGCCTGGGTGGCGAGCGCAATCTGCCACCACCCGGTTAATCCGTCCAGACCTGGCGGGGACCGTCATCGGCGGTGGGGCGGGTGGCCTCCCAGACTCGGCGCCACGGGGCCACCTCGTTGTCCTGGGGGAGCGGCTGGCCGGATGCGGTGCTGGGCAGCGCGCTGCGCGATCCGGTTGGCAGCGCCAGCGAGTCGTCGGCGGCCGCTCGCATGGCGCCATACCAGCCAAGATCGTCTTCGGCCCACAGCGTGGCCACCGCGCGCACCAGCCTGATGCGGAATTCGGGCACGGTCTCATCTGCTTCGATGCGCAGCGGTCGGCCGATCCGGACGCACACCCGCGGTCGGCCCGGCTGCGGCCAGCGGCGACCGCGGGGCATTGCGGCGAACGTGCCACGCAGCGCGATCGGCACCGCCGGTATCCCCTTCATCGAGCACAGTTGCGCGGCACCCAGCTTGAACCCGGTGAGCCAGCCGTCCACCGTGCGGCTGCCCTCCGGGTAGAGCAACAGGCTCCAGCCGCCGTCGACCAACTCTGCAGCCAGGCTGCGGCCCCGTCGCGCGCGCCGCTCCACCGGGAAGGCGTTGAACAGCAACGTGGTGGCCGCGGCGACGGTCCGAGAGTCGAAGAAGTA
>JAICSB010000623.1 GCA_025937115.1 Pseudonocardiaceae bacterium
CCTGTATCTGGGTCGAGGTTGCAGGCTGGTCGCTGTGAGCGCAATTCCCGAGGTTGTGACGACGGTTCGCTCGGAGCTGTTCGGCCCGAGCCGCCGCGCGACCACGATCGGCGTGCTGCTGCTGATCAGCATGGTGGCGTTCGAGGCGATGGGGGTGGGGACGGCCATGCCGGCCTTGGTGGCCGACCTCGGCGAGCTGTCGCTGTACGCCTGGCCGTTCGTGGCGTTCATGGCGGCCGGGGTGTTCGGGACCGTGCTCGGCGGCCGATGGTGTGACCTGGTCGGCCCGAGAATTCCGCTGGTGGCGGGCCCGGTGCTGTTCGGGGCCGGTCTGACGATGGCCGGCACGGCCACCGGTATGGCGCAGCTGCTGGTGGGGCGGGTGTTACAGGGATTGGGCGCGGGCACCCTGACGGTGGCGGTCTACGTGCTCATCTCGGTGGTTTATCCCGAGCGGACCCGTCCCGCCATCTTCGGGTTGATGTCCTCGGCGTGGGTACTGCCCTCGCTGATCGGACCGCCGCTCGCCGGAGTGGTGACCGAACGGCTGTCCTGGCACTGGGTGTTCCTCGGCCTGGTCCCGGTGGTGGTCCTCGCAGTCGGGCTGGTGGTGCCCGCGGTGCGCCGGCTCGGCCCACCGGACCCGGGCCGAGGCAGCACTGCTCGCCGGCGCGGTGTGATACTGGCCGCCCTGGGCGCCGCAGCGGGAGTCTCCGCGCTGAGTTGGGCGGCTCAGCATCCCAGCGCCTCAGCCGCCGCGGTGGCCGCCGTCGCGCTGGTGGCGCTGCTGGCGTCGACGCGCCGGTTGCTGCCCGACGGGGTGTTTCGGGCCCGCCGTGGCGTGGCGACCGTGGTGGCCGCGCGGGGACTACTCGCAGGGGTGTTCCTCACCGCCAACTCGTACCTGCCGCTGATCTTGACCAGCACCCACCACTGGACGCTGGCCGCCGCCGGGATCCCGCTGGCGGTCGGCTCGCTGGGCTGGTCGGCGGGGTCAGCATGGCAAGGTCACCATCCGGTCCTGCCCCGCCACCGGCTACTGCGGATCGGTTTCATCCTGCTCACCGCAGGCGACGCCGGGCTACTGCTGGTCGCACCTGCCTGGGGTGCGCCGTGGCTGGCCCTGCCGCTGTGGGGCATCGCCGGGATCGGGATGGGGCTGGGTTACTCCTCGGTGTCGTTTCTGCTGCTGCAGCAGTCCGGTGCCAGCGAGGTCGGTTTCCACTCCTCGGCGGCGCAGATGTCCGAACAGCTCACCACCGCAACCCTGATCGGCATCGGTGGAGCGCTGCTGGCACTGCTCGGCTCCCCCGCGCACGCGCTGCCCGTCCTGCTAGCGCTCCTAGCAGCACTAGGCCTCCTAGGCGCGACCGTAGCCAGCCGCACCGCCACCCCAAACTGACACAGCCCAGCCCGACATGGGGACATATCGGGGCAAAAATGGTTCCCATAGCCCCGATATGTCCCCATGTCGGGGCTATGGCGAGCGCGGGCTGGCGAGTGCGGGCTAGGGGAGTAGGGGGCCGCGCATGAGGAGGGCACGGAAATCGGGTGCGGGGAGGGCGCGGGAGAATAGCCAGCCTTGGTAGGCGTCCACGCCTAGGTCCCGGAGCACCTGGAACTGGTCGGCGGTCTCGACACATTCGGCGACACAGACGCGGCCCATCGCGCGGGCCATGTCGACCACCGCGCGGACCACCGCGAAGTCCTGCTGGTCGTCGCATACCCCCGAAATGAATCGGCCGTCGAGCTTGACGATCTGCGCGGGCAGCTCCTTCAGCCGGGCCAGCGAAGAATACCCGGTGCCGAAGTCGTCGACCGCGAATCGCGCCCCTCGCTCGACTAGTTCAGCCATCACCTGGCGAGTAGCGCCCGGCAGGTCGACCAAAACGGTCTCCACTAATTCCAGCACCAGCCGGTCCCAGGGCAGCTCGCTCTCGGCCACCGCGGTAGCAACAGTGGCCACGAAGTCGGAATCACCGGGATCGGCAAGGTTGACCGCGACGGCAACCGGGCGACCATCCCACGCCACCCAGTCCCGCGCCTCCCGCAGGGCAGTCCGCAGCACCCACCGGTCGAGCTCACGCATCAGACCGCCGCGCTCGGCTACTGGTAAGAACACGGCCGGGCTGAGCATTCCACGTTCCGGGTGCCGCCAGCGGATCAGCGCCTCTGCGGAGACAATCACGCCGTCCGGATTGACCACCGGCTGGTAGTGCAACTGTAGTTCGTCGCGAGCGATCGCCTCCCGAAGCTGACACTCCAATTCCACCTGCTGATCGGCCGACTCGATCAGCGCCGGGTCGGCCATCGCGAAATGCCCGGTGTCGGTCCGCTTCGCC
>JAICSB010000628.1 GCA_025937115.1 Pseudonocardiaceae bacterium
CCGTACGCGTCGCGCGCGTCCACCAGCGCCACCAACGCCGGTACTACGTCGTGCACGTGGCAGAAGCAGCGGATCTGCGCGCCCGTCCCGAAGACGGTCAGCGGCGCCCCGGCCAGGGCTTGCGCCACGAACCGGGGGATGACCATGCCGTAGCGGCCGCTCTGCCGGGGCCCCACCGTGTTGAACAGCCGCACGATCACCGCCTGCAGACCGAGCTCTGTGACGTAGGCGTGGGTGAGGCTCTCGTCGACGGCCTTGGCCTCGGAGTAGGACCAGCGGTGCAGCAGTGGCGACCCGATCACCCGGTCGTCGTCCTCGGATAGGCCGATCTTGGTGTTCTTGCCGTAGACCTCGCTGCTCGACGCGATCAGCACCCGGTTGCCGTGCCGGTGCGCGGCGGTGAGGACGTTCTCGGTGCCGTGGATGTTGGTGCGCAGGCTCTGCAACGTCCGGTCCCGGATGACGAACGATCCGACGGCCGCGGCGAGGTGGAAGATCGTGTCGACTCCGCTGGAGAGCGTGTCGACCAGCGCCTCATCCAGCACCGAGCCCTCGACGTAGCGAAACCGGGGATGGTCGCTGATCGACGACAGGTTGGCCAGTGATCCGGTGGCCAGGTCGTCGAGCACGACGACGTCATGTCCCGCGGTCAGCAGGTGGTCGGCCAGGTGCGAGCCGATGAAGCCCGCTCCACCGGTGATCAGCGCTTTCATCGGTTGTCTCCGATCGGGTCGGGCAGAATGGGGGAGACGCTCGGCCGGCGCCGGGCCATCAGCCGGTCGTAGAGGTCGTCGATCCGGCGGGCCACCGCCT
Organism: Pseudonocardiaceae bacterium; assembly: GCA_025937115.1. Next base: position 814 of record JAICSB010000628.1, read on the forward strand.
CGATGCCGTAGCGCTCCCGAATGGCGGGCACGCCATCCCGCGGGCGGCGCCCGATGGCGATCTCGGTGGCGATCTCGCGGCGCATCCCGTCGACCTCTCCGGGTACCTGCCGGGCCCGCGCAGTGTCGATGCCATCGAGCGCCGGGCAGGTTGTGTAAAGCGCCGGGATGCCGTTGGCCAACGCCTCCAGCACCGACAACCCGAAGGTCTCCTGCTCGGAGGAGGCGATGAAAAGATCCAGGGACGACAGTAGGGCGGCCACGTCGTGGCGTTCACCGGCGAAGGTCACCAGCTCCGCGACACCTTGGCGAGCCGCCTCGGCCTCCAGCTCTGGTCGCATCTGCCCGTCGCCCACGATCAGCAGCCGGTGCTGGTCGTCGAGTAGTGGCGCGGCAGCCTTGATCACCATGTCGAAGCGCTTCATCGGGTCCAGCCGGCCCAGCACGCCGATGACGTAGGCGTGGCCGGGCAGGGCGAACTCGTCGCGGATCCGGTCTCGGGCGGCGACGTCGTAGGCGACCCGGCCGAAGTCCAGACCGTTGGGAATGATCTCGATCTTGCGGGCGGCCACGCCCCATTTCGTCAGCCGCTGCGCCACTGCGTCCGACACCGCGATGGTGGCATCGGAGCACAGGTCGGTGCCCAGATACAGGGCGCGCACCCCGAGGCTCATCCGGCGCCGCTCGAGGTGTGTCTCGCCGATGGAGTGCTCGGTGGTCACCACCACCGGCGTGCCCGCCAGCCTCGCCGCGAGCCGTCCGTAGATGCACGAACGGTACAGGTGGGCGTGCACCACGTCATAACCATCGGCGCGGATCAGCCGCGCCAACTTCACCAGCGCGGACAGCTCGGTGTTGCGCGTCATGCCCAGATCGCGCACTCGCACGCCGTCCCCGGAGATCATCCCGGCGACCGGGCCCGGGTTGTAGAGCGTCACCACGTCGGACTGGTGACAGGTGTGTTGGAGCAGCGACCGCAGTTGCAGCTCCGCCCCTCCCACGCCCAGCCCGGTGATCACGTGGAGAACTTTCACTTGCTTCCTCCTGAGGACACGGTGCCCGGGTTGTGCAGGGAGCACAGGGTGCGAGCCAAGATCACCAGATCCATCCATGGCGACCAGTACTCGATGTAGAAGTTGTCGAACCGGATCCGTTCGGCGATCGAGGTGTCTCCGTGCAGGCCATTGACCGCGGCCCAGCCGGTCAGCCCGGTGCGCATCCGGTGCCGGTCGCCGTATCGCGGTATCTGCTGCTCGAATTGAGCCGCGAAGTACGGGCGTTCTGGCCGTGGCCCTACCAGCGACATCTGCCCACGCAATACGTTGACCAGTTGCGGTAGCTCATCGAAATGCGTGCTGCGCAACCATCGACCGAGGCCACTGGTGTGCTCGGGGAGCACCGCCCAGCGGGTATCTGAGTCTGGGTGGTCGATCATGGAGCGAAGCTTGAGCAGCTCCATCGTCTGGCCGGCTCGGGTGACCCGGGTTTGCCGAAACAGCAC
>JAICSB010000278.1 GCA_025937115.1 Pseudonocardiaceae bacterium
CTTCGACACCGGCGGAATCTCGATCAAGCCGGCCGAGAACATGCATCTGATGCGCACGGACATGTCCGGGGGAGCGGCGGTGATCGCCACGCTGCTGGCCGTCGGGCAGCTGACGCTACCGCTGCGGGTGACGGGCCTGGTGCCCTGCGCGGAGAACCACGTGTCCGGGGCGGCGTACCGGCCGGGTGACGTGGTGCGGCAGGTGAACGGCACCACCACCGAGGTGACCAATACTGACGCAGAGGGTCGGCTGGTGCTCGCCGATGCGCTGGCTCACGCAGTGCGCACGCTGGCGCCCACCACGCTGGTCGATGTCGCGACGCTGACCGGGGCGATGAAGGTGTCGCTGGGTTTACGCACCGGGGGTCTGTTCGCGACCGATCGCGAGCTCGCCGAGCGCATCCAGGCCGCCGGCGAGGCTGCCGGCGAGCTCTGGTGGCCGATGCCGCTGATCGACGATCACGCCGAGGGGCTGCGCTCCGATATCGCTGATCTGCGGCAGTGCCCGCCAGGACCTGGTGGCGTCACGGCGGCGATGTTCCTGCGGGAGTTCACCGGCGGGCTGCCCTGGGCCCATCTGGACATCGCAGGTCCGGCACGCGCCGAAGACAGCTACGACGAGGTCAACGCGGGCGGCACTGGATTCGCTACCCGGACCCTGATCGAATTGGCCTGCTCATTGACCAGCTAGGCTCCCCGCCGATGGCCACTCCACCAGCCGGGACCGGTCGGGTCGTGATCACGGGGGGCGCCGGCTTCGTCGGTCGTGCCGCCGTCGCCGCTTTTGCCTGCCGGGGTAACCCGGTCACCGTGGTCGATCGCGATGCGTACCCCGACTCGGCGGTCCGCAGCGTCGTCGGTGACCTCACCGATCCAGGGTTGATCGCCGAGGCGTTGGACGGCGGCGATGTGGCCGGTGTGGTGCACCTGGCCGCCATCACCTCGGTGCTGCGTTCGGTGGATCATCCGGTGGCCGTGTATCAGGCGAACGTGGCGGTGACCCAGGATCTGCTCGAATGCTGCCGGCAGGCCGGCGTCGAGCGGTTCATCATGGCGTCGACCAACGCGGTGGTCGGTGACGTCGGCTACGCCACGATGCACGAGGGGGCGCCGCTGGCCCCGCTGACTCCCTACGGCGCTACCAAGGCGGCGGCCGAGATGCTGTTGTGCGGCTACGCGGGCGCCTACCGAATGGCCACCTGCGCGCTGCGCTTCACCAACATCTACGGTCCCGGGATGGAACACAAGGACAGCTTCGTGCCGCGGATGATGCGCGCCGCGCTGTCCGGCCGGGGGGTGCAGATCTATGGCGACGGGCTGCAACGGCGCGATTTCGTGCACGTTGCCGATGTCGTGACCGCGGTGCAATCAGCCTGGGACCGGCGCTTCACCGGTACCGCGATCGTGGGCTGCGGCCAGTCGGTGACCGTGCTGGAGCTTCTCGACCTGGTGCGTACGGTAACCGGCCGCCCGCTGCCCGCCGAGCACGTCGCGGCCAAGCCTGGCGAGATGCCCGCGGTGATCGTCGACATCAGCCGAGCGCGCGAGCAGTTGGGCTACCGGCCGTCGGTGTCGCTGGTCGACGGGCTGGCCACAGTGTGGAACGACTTCAGCGCCGCCGCCGCAACCACGGCAGGCGGACCGCAGCGGTGACCGGACTGCTAGCCCGACCGGAGACCGGCGCCGCAGACTCTGGTGCCCTCATGGTGGCATTCCGGGCACCGCGGTGGTTGCGCCTGCACTGGATGCTGCTGGTGGTGCTGGCCATCGGTGCTGGCCTACGCGTGCTCACCGTGCTGGCCTACCAGCCCGCGATCCTCTACGTCGACTCATTCGGCTACCTGGACAATCTCCACGACCTGCGTCCCGACATGCTGCGTCCGATCGGCTATGACCTCATTTTGAAGCTCCTGCTGCCGTTGGGCGGCCTGCGTGCAGTCGCCGTCGTGCAGCATCTGCTCGGGCTGGGCATCGCGGTGATGACCTACCAGTTGTTGCTACGGCACGGGGCCCGGCGCTGGCTGGCTGCGCTGGCGACGGTCCCGGTGCTGCTCGACGCCTACCAGGTGCAGATCGAGCACAACATCATGCCCGATGTCTGGTTCCAGGCACTGCTCGTGGTGCTGATCTGGGTGCTGACCTCCCGCGGGTTACCCAGGCCGTGGCACGCTGCCAGCGCGGGTTTTCTGATCGGATTCGCGGTCATCGTCCGGCTGGTCGGAATCACCATGCTGGTTCCGGCGGTGGCCTACCTGATCGTCGCCGGGTCACTGTGGGCCAGCCGGACCGGCTGGCGTCAGATCGGCTTGCGGGCCGCCGCGATGGCCGCCGGTTTCGCCATCCTGCTCACTGGTTACGCCGGTTACTACCGGATCGCCACCGGTGTCTGGGGGATCAGCGGCGCCAGCGATGGTGTGCTCTACGGCCGCGCCGCGGTCATCGCCGACTGCGAGCAATTCTCCCCTGGGACTCCGGAACGCGCCGTGTGCCCGGTGGAGCCCCCCGATCACCGCTTCGGTGTCGACTACTACGTACACAATCCCGCGTCGCCGGCGATGACCGTCGCATTGCCCCCTGGCGAGTCGATGGACGCGACCCAGGCCTCCTTCGCCCGAACGGTGTTCGCCAACCAGCCACTCGATCTCACTGAGGCGATCCTGACGGACTTCGTGAAGGGTTTCCGCCCGGTTCGCGTCGACGATGTCAACGACGTACCGGTGGAGCGGTGGTTCTTCCAGACGTCGTATCCATATTTCGGAATGCAGGACAGAGTCGACGCCCGGGCGTTCCAGTTCGGCGGCGTGGCGATCGGCGTCAACCAGCCGCTGGCTGCGCTGCTCCGGGGTTACCAGCTCACCGTCGGGTACACCCCGGGCCCGTTACTCGCTCTGGGGCTGCTGGCCGGGCTGCTCGGCGGATTCGGGATCGGCAACGCCCGCCGGTCGGGGATTCGCGCTGCCAGTCTGCTGGTGTCCGGTCTCGGCGTCACAGTGCTGATGACCGCAGCGGCGTTCGAGTTCTCCTGGCGTTACCAGCTGCCCGGATTGGTGTTGCTGCCGATCGCGGGGGCGTTGGGCGTCACCGCCTTCACCGGCCCGCTGCGCAGGCCGGGCCCACGGCGCAAGCTCAACCCGCCGATGCAGCCCTACCCCGATGCGATGGATTCCGCGATGGTGCGCGAGTTCGCCAGGACCGAAGGCGACGTGACTTTCGCCCCGGTGGTGGTGGTCATCGCTGCCTACAACGAGGAGCGCTGTATCGGCGCGGTGCTCGCGGCCGTTCCTCCCATGAGCTGCGGCGTGCCGGTGGACACCCTGGTGATCGTCGACGGGTGCACCGACGGCACCGCTGAGGTAGCCCGCCGGCACGGCGCCCGAGTCTGCGAGCTGTTGAGCAACCGCGGCCAGGGCGCATCGCTGCGGCTCGGTTACGCGCTGGCCCGGCGCGGTGGCGCACGATACGTCGTCACCACCGACGCTGACGGTCAGTACGACATGGCCGAGCTGCCGCTGCTGCTGCAGCCGTTGATCGACGACGAGGCCGATTTCGTCACCGGCTCGCGGGCCCTGGGCCGCCGGGAGACCTCCGATCCGGTGCGGCACCTCGGCGTGGGTGTGTTCGCGGCGCTGGCCAGCGTGCTGACCCGGCAGCGGCTCACTGACACATCGTTCGGCTTTCGCGCCATGAGAGCTGAGGTCACCGCGGTCGTCACGCTGGTCCAGGCTCAGTACCAGGCTTCCGAGCTACTGCTCGGGATCATCTCGCACGGCTACCGGGTGCTGGAGCAGCCCATGACGATGCTGGGCCGCACCGCGGGAAAGACGAAAAAAGGCAACAACCTGGTCTACGGCATGCGCTATGCCCGGGTGCTGGTCGGCACCTGGTCTCGAGAGTCTCGGGCCCGGCGCCGCCGTGCAGCGTCGTCAGAACCGAACACCAACCGATCCAGCAAGGCGAACTTGAGCACGAAGAGCGGCAGATAGCTAAGGCCGTAGACGATCGCGATGACGGCGGTATGCACCACGTGATCCTGCAGGACGCGGCCGACCAGGCGATCAACGCCGGTGGTGAGGCCGGTTGCCACCAGGCCGCTGAAAGTGATCACCGCTAGGTAGGGCAACAGTTCGCGGCGCATCTCCACTGGGCCGGAGCGTCGCCACGTCCAGAACCGGTGGATGACGAAGTTGGGTATCGCCCCGGCTACGAAGGCCGCCGCCCCGGATACTGCGGTGCCGGCCTGGACAACCCCGAACAGCAGCACGAACGTCAGCTGGCTGCATGCCGTCGAAACAACCGTCCCCGCAGCGAACCGGGTGAACACCCGCACCACTCGAGCCTGCCCGATCCGCCGCAGCACCACCCCATCCTCGCGCCACTCCCGATATGGGGACATATCGGGGCTATTACGACCCCAATAACCCCGATATGTCCCCATATCGGGGCGGTCAGCGGGTCAGCGGGTGGCGAGGGCGGCGCGGACTGCGGCGACCATGGTGTGGGGGTCTCGGAGTTGGCGGGCGGTGACGAACAGGATGTCCCAGCCAGCGGCCTGAATGCGGTTGAGACGCTCGCGGTCGGCGCTGATCTGCCGCCACTCCCCGTGCCATTCTCCGTCGTATTCCACGGCGAGCCGCTGGCGGGGGAAACCCAGGTCCACTCTCGCGATCACACCCTGCCAATCTCGGATCACGTACTGCGGCTCCGGCTCGAAGCCGGCGAGCACCAGGTGCACCCGCACTCGGGACTCCGGCCGGGACTCCGCTCGCGGGTCGGCCAACTCGACCGCGCGGCGAGCCACGACGATACCCCGGTCGCTGCGCTGCGTGACCAACCGTCGAAGTGCGCCAAGGTCGACCAGCCCGGTGCGCAGCACCGCGTCGAGGTCAGCCACCGCGTCGGGTAGCGCCCGGTCGAGTATCAGATCCAGGGACATTCGAAGCGGTGTGGCCAGGCCGATTCGTGACCACTGCGTCTTCTCGTGCGAGGCGAGGTCGGTGCGCCGGACGTCCACGCCGCTGCGTCGGGCGATCTGCGTCTCCAATGGGGCGACGATCTCGACCGGATCGGTGGCGCGGGCCAACGGGATCCCCCGCAGCGTGGCCGCCGACCGGCCGGTGATCACC
>JAICSB010000626.1 GCA_025937115.1 Pseudonocardiaceae bacterium
AAGGTGTTGGTCTAACCAGCGGAGCAAGTCGGTGAGGATCTGCTCGCGCTCGGGCTCGTTGAACACTTCGTGGTACAGGCCCTCGTATCGGTGCAGAGTCTTATCTGCCGACGACACGGCGTCGTGAACCATCGTCGAGCCGGTCAGCGCGCATATCCGATCGTCGGTGCCGTGCAGCAACAGCAGCGGCATGGCCAGTCGCGGCAGCCGGGCGGGCAAGCCCTCCATCGTCGCCAGGATCTCGGCTCCGGTTCGAGCCTTGATCTTGCCTCGGTACACCAGCGGATCCTGCTGGTAAGCCCGCACTACCGCCGGGTCCCGGCTGATCTGCTCGGTGCCGAGGGCCGCGACCCCCAAGTTGGGAACCAGCGCCGAGAGCAGTCCCGCAAGCCGTCGCTGCAGCGCCGAGCCGGCCGTCACCTCCACCGCCGGCCCCGACACAACCAGCCCAGCCAGCACGATGCGCGGTTCGGTGGCGTGGGGTTCAGTGGCATAGTGCAGCGCGATGAGGCCGCCGAGCGAGTGACCGACCATGAACACCGGCACACCGGGATGTCGCTGCGCGGCGAACAGCACAAAGGAGCTCAGGTCGTCGACGATCAAGGTCATCCGTTCGATATTGCCTCGTCGCCCCCCCGACCGGCCGTGTCCACGATGGTCGGCGGCATAGACCGCGAAGCCCGCGGCGGCCAGCCGGGTGCCCACGTGCGCGTAGCGCGACGAGTGCTCATGAACACCGTGCACGATGACGACGACCGCCCGGGCCGGGTCAGAAGGAAGCCACGCTTGCCAGTAGGCGGACTGGTTGGCCGCGATCTTCCGGTGTCCCTCCTCATGCCTGGTGCTCATCGAGGACCTCCTTGGCGGGTGCGCGACGGTAGCCGTCCGCGGTCACCATCACTTCTACCTCTCCACTCTGGATGACCATGACCAGCATCGCCAGCACTGACACCTCCCCGGGGCGCCCTTCCCTCGGCGGTCCATTGCGGACCGCGATTCTGGCGGTCGCGGTGGTCGCCGTGGTCGCCTTCGCCGCCATGGGTTGGTTCGGCGTCTCCTGGTACCGGGCCGCGCATGGCAGGTCCCTTGCTGTGGGTATGGACCGAGACGCCCTGCTGGGGGATGCGCAACGGGCCATGGTCACCCTCAACACGCTCGACTATCGGCACGTGCAGGATGGCTTGACACTGTGGGAACAGTCCACGACAGGGTCGCTACTCAGCCAGCTGCGCGCCAACCGCGACGCCTATGCCCGTGCCATCACCGCTTCGGCAGCGGTCACCAGCGCGAGGGTTCTCGACGCCGCGGTCGCCTCCCTCAATGACAGCGCCGGCACCGCGGAGGTGCTGGTAGGGGTGGATGTCACGTCTCAGTCGGAACAGGGTGACCCGAGCTGCGCGCACCGGCGCGTCCAACTCGACATGGTCCGTGCCGGCAGTGCTTGGAAGGTCGGCAAGTTGGCACCGGTCGGCGACGCTTACTCGGAGCCTGGGCCGTGTTCCCCGGGCACCTCCCCCAGGTAGACCCGACGTGGGTAGCCGAGACATCAAGCTCCGGAAGAGGGAGAAAGCCCCAACATGACCACCCCGACCGCAGCACAACTTGCGCCCGCCGAGACGGTGGCGAAGCCGCCCCGGCGGGTGACCGCGCTGGCGACGCTGGTGGCACTGGTCGTTGTGGTGGTAATGGCACTAGGTCTCGCTGCCTGGTTCCGCGGCGAGGCCAACCAACTGACGGGGTCCGCAGCGGCAAGCAACGATGCGCTGGTGGATGCTGACGCCACCGCCCAGGTCTCCGCCCAGGTGCGCGAAGCGGTGCAACGCATCTACTCCTATGACTACGCCCGGTTGGATGACAACGAGCGAGCCGCCTCCGAGGTCATCACCGGCCCGTACGTCCAAAGTTTTCATCAGGATTTCGCTCGGGTGCGGGACCTCGCGCCAGCCCAACAGGCTGTGGTGGTCGCGACCGTGCCGGCTCTCGCGGTCAAGGCGCTCGACGGTGACCGGGCCATCGTGTTGGTGTTTCTCGACCAACAAGCCCACCAGGGAGACCAGGCCAAGCCACTTGTCGCCTCGGGCCGGCTCTCGGTCACGGCGCAGCTGGTGGACGGCCGCTGGAAGATAGCCGACGCGGAACCGTTCTGAGTTTCTCGCCAGGCATCCTCAGTTCGCCTAGATCGGCTGCACCGATCAGCTAAATAGCCGCTGATCGTGCACATCCGACCACTGATCGGACGATGCACTCTTGACGGGGGGCGTCTGGCAGGTCACCCTAGGACCACGCTCGCGCCGTCTCAGTACGGCGCTGGACAGTCGCCGT
>JAICSB010000617.1 GCA_025937115.1 Pseudonocardiaceae bacterium
CCCGTCTATCTTCAGACCCTTCACGAGCGCAACGTTTCCTTCTACGAGCGGCACGGTTTCCGGATAACCTCAGAAACTGCATCAAACCGTGGTGAGCCGCCGTGCTGGGGCATGATCCGACCCTAACCATATTAATCGTCACCGCTTTGGAATCGCTCGTTCACGCCAACGCGCTGACATGCCGGTGAGCGGATGTTGGATGCCGCGAACAGGATCACCGGGATGTCGGGAACCGGCAAATCGACCCCCTGCAGGTCCTGGGCTCACGAGGGCACCGGACGGTCCGATACCGACATCGACCGATCCAGCCACGAGGTCATCAATTGACCATGCCTCAATGCGTGTTGTCCGGACGGTTGCCGTCTGCGACACCGCACTCCAGCAGTCCGTTGAGCGCACAGGCGTCCGTGTCGAACTCGGCGAGTAGAGCCGAACTCAGGCAGGCCGAACGGGACGGTACGCACGGCGCCGCCAAAAACAGCAGACCCAGCGCGATCATTAACGGGGCTTCGCCCCATCCCAGCCAGGCATGCTCCCTGGCTGGCTTGCCCGTGGGCGCCGTCCGTGAACTCGACGCGGCCGACGTTTCTGTCCCCTCCGCAGGTCGGTATTGTCGAGTTCATGGACAGCGGCACCGGCACACACGCGAACTATCGTCCTGGAGTCGACCCAACCCTCACAGTTGACTCGAGATTGACGGCCGTGCCGCCTAAACCCTTTAACGGGTAGCTCATGATCTTGACCCCTCGGGTAACTGTTGCTCGGACACCGCAGCCGCGGCTTGAGCTTCCCGCACCACCTCGGGGGCGCGATGCGTTGTCCATCCGGACCTGTCCGCCGGTAGGAAGCCGGTATGGGCTCGCCGACGACCAGGTAGAGCAACTCCGAGAGACGATGGGCGAATTCGAGGTTGACCGTCACTCGGTAGTGCATCCCGGCGTTGTCGAGGAGGTGGATCGGTCCGGGCTGTCAGTAGATCCCTCGCGGCTCGTGTCTACAACATCCCGCAGCGTCACCTTCCCCCACGGCACAGGGGATGTTCCGCTGGTAGATTGTTCGAACGGCTGATCCGATAGTGACCTTATGACATTGTCGTCTTTGTGAAGCGCGGATCGAGCCCACCGCCCACGGTCGGTTCTCCGGCTCACGACGCAGCATCACACGGCTGGGGTTAGGCGGGCCGCGGTGTCGGATCGCCCTCTGGTGCTAGCGATGGCGTGGTACATCAGCACCATTCCGACGATTTGCCCCAGGTGGTAGCCGGAGTCGGGGTCCAGTCCCGCCAGCGCCGCGGCGCCGGGCACGAGGCGCAGCATTGCGGCTGCGATGCTCACGCCGATGGCAACCAGCATCGGGCGACCCATCGGGTGATGATGCAGCCACGCCCAGATCCACAGCCCGAGAACGCTGGCCATCGTGAGGCTCTCGCACCACATAATCGCCGTTATGCTGGCATGGCCGGTGGCGGCGAGGATCACATACGCCACTAGGCCCACCGAGCGCAGCAGCCAAAACACGCTGGCTCGACGCCGCCCCAGGACCTGCACCACGGACGCCGCCAGCAGGTAGGACACGACGACAACGACCATGATGCTCGTGACCGTCCAGCTCAGGGTGTTCACCCGGGCAATCCCGACGAGGACACCGTGGTAGACGGCTCCTGCAAGTGCAGTCCCCGCCGCCCACGCGAACGCCGTGCGCCAATATCTCGACACCTCACCGCCACGCGGCAACCGCCAGACCAGGTAAAGAGTCACCAGCCCCAGCGCGAGGTCGGTGAGCGAAGGCATCGGCTGGACGAGCACGAACCTACGGTAGATCGCGCGGTACCGGATGCGGCAGCCCCGTGGGTCTACTGCTGAAAGCTCTCCCGAGCGACACCCTGGCCCACAACTGGCTGACTGGCATATCGCGTCAGGCTGCCGTCCATGAGGGGTTGCGCCCGCTGAGGCCGATGACGCGGTCGAGGAGTGGGGCGTCGGCAGGGACGTCGACGACCGGGCCGAAGAGGCCTTCGCGGCCGCCTCCCTCTGTGGCCATCATGGATACGAACTCCATGGATGTATGCAGCGCGCGGGGGTCGCACGCGAACGGCTGTTGGCTGGCGCGGGCGACGTCCCAGCCGTGGATAACCAGCTCATTGAGGGCGATCTTGCCTGCTATGGCGGCGGGCAGGTCGATGCCGCCGGCTTGGGTCATCCCCTCCCATGCGTTGGGGTTGCGCCACGCGTCGGCGAGTGCGGCGAGTTGCTTGGGAATGCGGGTGCGCCAATCGTCACCCAGCCGGGAGGCGTCTCCGGAGGGGCTCTGTGACGTTGCCGATCCGATGTCCTTGGTGGCGGCGGCGGTGAAGGCCTGCGACAGCCCGCTGACATGGTCGA
>JAICSB010000246.1 GCA_025937115.1 Pseudonocardiaceae bacterium
ACTCACCGGCCAACCCTGGATGCCCGCCCTACCCGCACCCACCTAACACGCCGTCCCGGCCAACCACCACCAGCCCCACCGGACGCCCACCGGCCGACCGGCGACAACGTCATGCGCTGATCATCAGGGCTGAATGTTTGCGTCACGGAGCGTATGCTGATGGTTGCGCAGCGAAGTTGTCGCCCAATCGGCTGCTTCTCCAGACCGAAATGCCACTGGTATGAAGTGCGATCTGGCTGCGTGCTTGAAGGGGTAGTAGGGTGCACCGATCTCTGGGAGGTAGATGGACATGAGCATGGCAGCGATCCTGGCCGAGTTGCCGGACATGTGGCGAAGTGCGTTGACCGCGCATGTGCCTGACCCGCGGGGTAACTGCTGGGCTTGTCGCGACGAAAGCGGCGTCGCGGCGTCCTGGCCATGTCTGACTCGTGAGGTCGCCGAAGAAGCTAAGTATCTCTACGAAGGCGGGCTTCCGGGTACCTTCGGCGGGCGCCACGCCGCGCGCAACGGTTGACCATTGGCGCCGCTAGCTGTGATCGACACCACAGTTTTGTCGCCCCCTGAGCATTTCGCCCCAAGGAAACCGCTGCGCAGGGAACCGCTGTGCAACCAGCCTTTCCCGGGGGGCGGGGGAAGCGGGCGAGCAGCGGTTCCCTGCAACGACGGTGGGGTGTCAGCAGGGGGTGCCAGCGCACCGTCGTCGCACGTTAATGTACGGGTAACCCGCCTGTCACGGCCAGCGCCCGTTCGGGCCATTCGGCTGACGCGGATTGATCGCCATTTCGTAGGCCCAGCTTCTGGCTCCGCGGACGCCCGGACGCATTGGTGGCGGGACCTCAATGGATCCTGCTTCGCCGCACCTGCAAGGCTGCCGGTATGAGCGTTGGCACCCTGGTCCTGCTTCGCCACGGCGAGAGCGTGTGGAATGCCAAAAACCTGTTCACCGGATGGATGGATGTGCCGTTGACGCACCTGGGCGAGCGGGAGGCGACGCGGTCCGGTGCCCTGATGCGCGAGGCCGGGCTGCTTCCCGACGTGGTACACACATCGCTGCTGCGCCGAGCGATCAGCACCGCTAATCTCGCGCTCGAGGTCGCCGACCGGCACTGGATTCCGGTCCGCCGAGATTGGCGGCTCAACGAGCGGCACTACGGCGCACTGCAAGGCTTGGACAAGGCGCAGATCCGCGACGAGTACGGCGATGAGCAGTTCGCGTTGTGGCGCCGCTCATACGGCACCCGGCCACCGCCCATCGAGCCGGGAGGTGAGTTCAGCCAGGACGGCGATCCGCGATACGCCGGCATCGACATCCCTAGGAGCGAGTGCCTCGCCGACGTGGTGGACCGAATGCTGCCGTACTGGGAATCGTCGATCGTGCCGGATCTGCAAGCCGGGCGCACCGTGCTCGTTGCCGCGCACGGCAATTCGCTGCGGGCGTTGGTCAAGTATCTCGACGATATCGACACGCAGATCATCGCCGGCGTCAACATCCCGACGGGCATCCCGCTGCGCTACGACCTTGATGATCGGCTGCGGCCGATCACCGCCGGCGGAAGCTATCTCGATCCAGAATCGGCGGTCGATGCGATGGCGGTGGTCGCCCAACAAGGACGGTAGTTCCGCTGTCCAGACGCCAGTGCGGGCCCGGGGATGAACCCACGGTGAACGACGGACGAAAGTTTGCCCTATAGCGGGTGGATGTCCTCACTTATGGTGTGCCGAGATTAGGGGTTTCGCCCGGTCCGGTGCATACGATTGCGGCGTGACACTCGCAGTCGTCGTGTTCATCGCGATCGGCGCGCTGATGGTCGGGTTGGTCGGGGGGTTCCTGATCAGCCGGCGCTCCGGGACGCCGACAACGGCGCCGTCCCCGGACGGCGCGACGGTTGCTGACTTGGTCCAGCGGGTCGTGTTGTCCTCACACAACGGGATAGTGCTGCTCGACCGGCTGGGCGATGTGGTGCTGGCCAACCTGCCGGCCGTCGAATTGGGACTGGTCCATGACTCGCGTCCGGATGAGCGGGCCCGCAAGGCCGCGGAGCAGGTGCGAGACACCGGCGAGGTGGTCCATGTCGACCTTTCGCCGCTGGACCAGGGTGCCCGATCCGGTCGCGGGCCTACCGCTGTTCTCGGCGAGGTCCGGCCGCTGGGTGACGAGTACACCGTGATCGACGCGTCCGATGAATCGGACGCGGTCCGGTTGGAAGCCACCCGGCGAGATTTCGTGGCCAATGTCAGCCACGAGCTCAAGACCCCGGTCGGGGCGATGGCGCTGCTGGCGGAGGCAGTGCTGGATGCCGCCGACGACCCGCACGAGGTGCGCCGGTTCGGCACCAAGATCCTCAACGAGGCCAACCGGCTGGGCACGCTGGTGACCGAGCTGATCGCGCTGTCGCGGCTGCAGGGCGCCGAACGGCTCCCTGAGCTGGCCACCGTTGAGGTCGACAAGGTCGTCCGCGCGGCACTGGATCGCTGCCGGCTGGCGGCCGAATCAGCCAACATCCGGATCACCGTCGACCCACCCAGCGGATTGTTGCTCGACGGTGATGCGACGCTACTGGTCACCGCGCTGTCCAACCTGCTCGACAACGCGGTCTCCTACTCCCAGCCCGGCAGCCCGGTGTCGGTCAGCAGGCGGTTGGAGGATGGTTTCGTGGAGATCGCCGTCACCGACCGCGGCCTCGGTATCGCCCCCGAGCATCAGGAACGCGTCTTCGAGCGGTTCTTCCGGATCGATCAGGCGCGTAGCCGATCCACCGGCGGCACCGGGCTGGGGCTGGCGATCGTCAAACACGTCGCCGCCAACCATGGCGGCGCGGTCACGCTCTGGAGCAAACCCGGCACCGGCTCCACCTTCACCCTACGGATTCCGGCCCACCCGAAGGCGCCACAGCCGGACGCTTCGCAAGACGCCGTGCGCACCTCGTCGACACCCGAGTATGTGGGAGGACCGCCATGATCAGAGTTCTGATCGTCGAGGACGAGGAGGACTTCGCTGATCCGCTGGCCTTCTTGCTGCGCAAGGAGGGCTTCTCCGCCGCGGTGGCCACCACCGGATCCGAGGCGTTGGAGGAGTTCGATCGCAACGGCGCCGACATCGTGCTGCTGGACCTGATGCTGCCCGGGATGAGCGGCACCGACGTCTGCAAGCAACTCCGGGTGCGCTCCACTGTCCCGGTGATCATGGTAACCGCCCGCGACAGCGAGATCGACAAGGTCGTCGGGCTGGAGCTGGGCGCCGACGACTATGTCACCAAGCCCTACTCGGCCCGTGAGCTCATCGCCCGAATCCGTGCGGTGTTGCGCCGCGGGGCGGAAGGCGCCGATGGCGCGACGGCCACCGCCACTGTCGGACCGGCAGTGCTGGAGGCCGGGTCGGTGCGGATGGACGTCGAGCGGCACATCGTGACCGTCGCCGGACACGAGGTGGGCCTGCCGCTGAAGGAGTTCGACCTATTGGAGTACCTGTTGCGCAACGTTGGCCGGGTCCTCACCCGCGGCCAGCTCATCGATCGGGTGTGGGGAGCGGACTACGTCGGCGATACCAAAACGCTGGATGTACACGTCAAGCGGCTGCGCTCCAAGATCGAGCAGGATCCGTCCGCGCCCCGGCACCTCCTCACCGTCCGCGGCCTTGGCTACAAGTACGACGTCTGAACGGCCGCCCGGCGTAGCGTGGCCTCTCGTGCGGCTAGGTGTGCTGGACGTGGGTTCCAACACCGTCCACCTGCTGGTGGTGGATGCACACCACGGCGCCCATCCGTTGCCGCAGACCTCAGAGAAGTCGGTGCTGAGGTTGGCCGAGCAGATGGACTCCCGCGGGAAGATCACTCGGGCAGGGGCAGATCACTTGATCCGCACCGTGCACGACGCCGTTGAGTCGGCCGCCGCGATGGGCTGTGAGGATCTGATGGCGTTCGCGACCTCCGCGGTACGCGATGCCTCCAACTCCGTCGCGGTGCTCACCCGGGTACTGGCCGAGACCGGTGTCGAGCTTCAGGTCCTCTCCGGTGAAGAGGAGGCCATCCTCACGTTCCTCGCGGTCCGCCGGTGGTGTGGCTGGTCGGCTGGCCGGCTGCTCATGGTGGACGTCGGTGGCGGATCACTGGAGGTCGCCAGCGGGATGGACGAGGAACCTGAGGTGGCGGTATCGCTGCCGCTGGGAGCGGGCCGGCTCACCCGGTCCTGGCTGACCCGCGACCCGCCCCGCCGGCGCGAGCTGGAAGCCCTGCGCGAGCACATCGTCGAGCAGCTTGCGGAACCAGCGCGCACACTGCGCGAGGCAGGCGCCCCAGACCGGGTAGTGGGCACGTCGAAGACGATCCGGTCGCTGGCCCGGCTCAGTGGTGCCGCACCATCCTCGGCGGGCCCGCGGGTCCGGCGTACCCTCACCGATGCCGGGCTGAGCCAGGTGATCGCCTTCATCTCCCGGATGAGCGCCGAAGACCTGGCCGAGCTGGAGGGCGTCAGCGCCAGCCGGTCACATCAGCTCGTCGCCGGAGCCCTGGTGGTGCAGGAGACCATGCGTGCGCTGGACGTCGATGAGATGACACTGTGCCCGTGGGCGTTGCGCGAAGGTGTGATTTTGCGGAGGTTGGATTGGCTGGACTGGTTGGACGGAATCGACCGGACGGCGCAGCCGGGGCGCCGCCCACCTCGACGGACTAGACGCAGAGTGGCCCGAGGTGCACGGTGAGAGATGATGAGGCGCAGTAGCGAACCGCAGGAGCGGGCGCAGTTCACCGTGGCTGAGCTGCTGGCCCGTTATGGCGATCCGGCCCCGGCGGCCGCCGGGCGACGGCACCGCCGGGCCGACGACGATCGCGACGACGGCGGCGCCGCCGACACCGCGGCCGGGCGCGGCGCGGCGCAGCCGGTCGCTGCGCCGCCGGTCGCTGCGCCGCCGGTCATCGAGCGGAACTGGACTGTCAGCAGTGCAGAGTCGACCCAGCCACGCCTCACCGGTCCCACCCTCCAGCAGTGGGCCCCAGCGGTAGGACCACCGTCCGCGGTCGCGGCACCAATGCCGGTGGCCCCTCCGGCACTGCCCAGGCGATCACCGCTGTCCAGGACGGCACCACCACTCGACGGCCCGCTCACCGAGCAGTTGCCGCGACTTGATCAAGCGCCGGTGAGCTCCGCTCACTGGTCTAGCCGCCGTCCGGCCAGCGCCAATCCTGATACCAGCCAACCCCCTGCCGGGCTGCGCACCGTCAGCCGAGCTATCGCTGAGCCGACTGAGAACGCCATCATCGCGGATGAGGAGACGGCGCAACAGACCGGCTCGCCGCTGTGGGAGTGGGCGGTGATGGTGAGCCAGGTCGGGATCGGCATCGTCGGGGGCGCCGCGCTGTGGCTGATCTGCGAGTGGCTCTGGCAGCGGATCCCCGTGGTGGCGCTGGTGGTTGCCCTCGCCGTGATCACCGGACTGGTCTGGGTGGTGCGCCGGGTGCGGGGTGCCGAGGACCTGCAGACGACGGTCGTCGCGGTGCTCGTCGGTCTGTTCGTCACAGTGTCCCCGGCAGCGCTGCTGCTCGTCGGCCGATAGCCGGTGTCACCGGCCAACTCGATCCGGGTGGCCCTGTCCACCGCCTCGGCATGGCCCGAACCGATCGCTGTGGCTGTCCAGCTGGCCGCCGAGCTCGGCTATGACGGCGTCGA
>JAICSB010000276.1 GCA_025937115.1 Pseudonocardiaceae bacterium
TACGTGAGCCTGCGGCGTGACGTGGCCGGCGACACGGCCCGGTATTCGGCCGTGTTCACCGATGTGTACGGGCTTCGCGAGGGTGACGACGTCCGCATGGCGGGAGTGCGCGTAGGCCGGGTCGAAAACGTCGAGCTCGATGGGAAACTGGCGAAAGTCTCGTTCGTGGTCCAGCAAGAACAGCGGCTGTTCGGAAACACCCTCGCGTCGGTTACCTACCAGAACATCGTCGGCCAGCGTTACCTCGGACTGTCTTTGGGCAAGGAAGGCAGTCCGGAGCTGCTTCCCCCGGGCAGCACCATCCCGCTGGAACGCACCGAGCCGTCTTTCGACGTCACCACGCTGCTCAACGGCTACGAACCGCTGTTCAGCCTGTTGAACCCCCGCGACGCCGACAACCTCACCAAGGGCATCATCGCGTCGTTGCAGGGCGACACGTCATCGCTGGCCACGCTGGTCGGCCAGACTTCCACTCTGACAGACACATTCGCGGGTAGGGATCAGGCCCTCGGCAGCGTGATCACCAACCTCAACAAGGTGGTGGGCAACCTCGCGGAGCAGAACGACAATCTCGACGGTGTCATCACACAGACCCGCAGCGTCGTCGCCGAGCTCGACCGGCGGCGCCCCGACCTCGTCGCCTCGGTGGGTTCGCTGGCGCGGGTGACCGGCCGACTGTCGACCTCGGCGTCCGACGTGTACCCGGCGTTGCGCGAATTCATCGACCGCCAGCCCGGTGTCACCAGACACATCATGGACGTCGAACCGCAGGTGGCGTTCTTCGGCGACAACATCCCGCTGCTGCTGAAGGGACTCATCCGGGTCGGCAATCAGGGCGCCTATGGCAACGCCTATGTGTGCGACGTGAACTTCTTGGGGTTCTTCCCCGGTCTCAACGATGTCGTGCCGATCATCATCAATGCCGCCACACCGGGAAACCGGGCGTGGCACACCCCGCGATGCAGGAGCACGGTCGATGGCTGACAATTCTGTGCGGCAGCGGCTTTCGAGGATGAGGCAACGTCCGCTGGAAAGCTACAACAAGACGTGGCTGGGGTTCATCGCCGTCGCGGTGGTCGCGGTCGTGATCGGAGTCATGCTGTTGGTGCATGCCGTCGGTGCCGGATACCGGCATTACACCGCGGAGTTTCTCCAAGCGGCCTCGCTGCGGGCCGGTAACCCGATCGTGGTCGCGGGCATTCCGGTGGGCAACGTCACGAGCATGAAACTCGTTGGCGACCATGTCGAAGCGGGGCTGAAGGTTCGGGACAACATCGCGCTGGGCAAGGACTCCCGCGCGCGGATCAAGGTCACCACCATCCTGGGTTCGCGCTACCTCGCGCTCGAACCCAACGGACCGGCACACCTGCCCAACAACACCTTCGACGTGGCACACACCGAGGTGCCCTACGACCTGCAAGCCGCACTGCAGGACGCCACCACCACTTTCGAGCAGGTCGACTCAGACAGGTTCGCCCAGTCGCTGGCGGTGCTGGGCAAGCAACTCGAAGGCCTGCCGGCGGTTGTGCCGCAGGCGATCACGAACATCAACACACTGTCGTCGATCATCGCGGTGCGCCGTGACCAGCTCGGACAGCTACTGCGCAGCACCGAGCAGGTGACGAACACGCTGCGACGCCAGCAGGCCGGCATCGGCAACCTGGTCAACCAGGGCCAAGACCTGCTGGGCCAGTTCGTCGCGCGACGCGCCGTTTTCCACGCGATGATGCAATCGCTCTCGAGTCTCGTCGACACCATGAGTCAGCTCGTGGTCAACGACCGAGCGGGCCTGGACTCGTTGATCAAAGACATGCGGGACTTCACCGACTTGATGTCTGCGCACGACGACCTGCTACACAGCATGCTGCAGATCAGTCCGATCTTCTTTCGGGAGGCGGCCAACCTCACGGGTGAAGGCAATGCGGTCAACTTCAACGCTCCCAACGTTCCATTGATCGACTCGTGGATGTGCGCGATCAGTGGCCGCGCCAAACAGTTCGGCATGATTGAGTACTTCAAGGACTGCAAGTGAAGGGCCTCTCGAACACGGCTGGGACCGCCCTCGCCGTCAAAGTGGTGACCATCGTCGCCGCCGTCGCGACAATCGCCGCGGTGGTCGGCACCGGCTGGTGGTTCCTGCGCTCCGACGAGGACACGATCACGGTAACCGCCCAATTCGACAGCGCCTCAGGACTTTACGAGGGAAACGTGGTCGCGGTGCTGGGCATGCCGGTGGGCAAGGTCACCAAAATCAACCCCAAGGGCGGCTACGTCGAGGTCGACTTCACCATCGACCGCCACGTCAAAGTTCCCGCCACCGCGCAGGCGGTCACGGTGTCCACCTCCATCCTCACCGACCGGCAGATCGAACTCACGCCGACCTATCACGACGGGCCGACCCTGCAGAACCACGACACCATCGGGCTGCCCCGGACCAAGACACCCGTCGAATTCAGCAGCGTCCTGGGCGTTTTGGACAAGGTGACGAAGTCACTCGAGGGCGACGGCCACGGCGGCGGGCCGATCGCCGACGTGCTGGGCGGCGCCACCGAGGTGGTCAACGGCCACGGCGAAAAGATCAAAGCGGCGCTGGGCGAGCTGTCCAAGGCGCTGCGCCTGTCCAGCGACGGCGGTGCGGCAACCCGCGAGCAGATCACCACGATCGTCAAAAACATCAGCACCCTGTTCGACGCCGTGGCCGCCAACGACACGAAATTGCGCGAATTCGCCTCCACCATCCACCAAGTCAGCCAGATCATGGCGGACGAGGACCTTGGCACCGGCAGCACGGGACGCAAACTCGACCACCTGATCCAGCGGGCCGGCGACCTGCTCGACGCCAACCGCGACAACGTCAAGCAGGTCGTCGTCAACGGCAGTACCACCTTGAAGACCGTGGCCGACCAGCGCCGCGATTTGGCGGAACTCCTGGATGTGGCCCCGATGCTGGCCGACAACGCCTACAACATGATCGACCGGGCCAACGGCGCCGTCCGGGCGCGCTTCCTCACGGATCGCTTGATCTTCGACAGCCAATACACCAAAGAGATCTGCAACCTGATGGGCCTTCGGCAACTGGGATGCAGCACCGGGACCATACAGGACTTCGGCCCCGATTTCGGGCTGACCTATGTGCTCGACGGCATGGCCGCCATGGGGCAGAAGTGATGACCGCTGGCACGCGGGGACTGCCGGCGGTGCTGGCCGCGGCCATGGTTACCGCGGGATGCGCCACGAACGGCCTTGCCAGCCTGCCCCTTCCGGCCCCAGGAGTGGGTTCTGGGGGCTACTCGTTGAACGCGGTGTTCTCCAACGCGCTCAACCTGCCGATGAACGCCAAGGTCAAGCTCGGCGGCGCCGACGTCGGGCAGCTCGAATCGATGATCGCACGCAACTACACCGCGGTCACCAGGCTTCGGATCAGGGACGGCGTGCAACTGCCCCGCGGCAGCACCGCCGAATTGCGAACCGCAACACCACTGGGCGACGTGTTCGTCGCGCTGAAACCACCTGCCGACGATCCCGCGGCCACGCCGCTGTTGCGCAATGGCGACACCATCGGCCTGGATTCCACCGCGGCCGCCGCGACCGTCGAGTCGGTGCTGAGCTCGGCGGCAATTCTGGTGAACGGTGGGGCGGTACGCAATTTCACCAACATCATCAACGGTTTCGGCAAGGCGACCGGTGACCAGGGCCAGGCGTTCGGGGACATGATCCGCAAATCCAATGAGCTGCTCGGGACGCTGGACTCCCGGTCCGATCAGATCAAGAACGCGTTAACCCAATTGTCGCGTCTGGCCGACCAACTCGACGCCAAGAATCACACCATCAGCGACCTGATGGCGGCTGCCGGTCCAGCCACTTCGGCCCTGGCCGACAACACCGCCGAGCTTTCCAATTTGGCCGTGCAGGTGGGCGACACCTCCCGGTTGCTGGCCAGGTTCCCCTCGATCGGCGGGACCGACACCAGCGGCCGCAGCGCGATCCGCGACCTGAACACGGTCGCCGGCGCCGCCAACGACGTTGCCGTGAGCCCGGACACCAGCTGGCTGTCGGTGAACCGGCTGATCCCCCCGTTGGTCAAATCGACTGCAGGGAACTCGATTTCGGTGAACGTGAGCGTGGACAAGATCCTACTCGGATCGCTCCCCGATATCGGATTCCCGGGTGACATCGGGCTACACGGACCGCACCACTACAACGTGAACCTACTCGTCGGCACCCTCAAGTACACCCTGTGGCGTCTGCAGGAACGCGTGGTCGGCCGGGGGCCGAATTCGCCGCAGGTTCCCGTCATCCCGGACCCAACCATCCCCGGCCAAATCGATGTCGCCCCCGGACCCCCACCGGCACCGGCCTTGCCGCCGGGGCCATCCGAGCCGCCGCCGGGGCCGCAACCATGATCCGGGTCCTCGCCGACTTCGCCGACCTCGTCGTGCGGACGGTGCGTACCGGCCACCGGCAACAGGTTTGGCTGTCGGTGGCCGGATTGGTGCTCATCCTGGTCGTCGCCACCGCCTACCTGCTCATCGGCGCGTTGCGGGTGACGCCCTTCGCCTCGTCCTACCGGGTCACCGTGCAATTGTCGGAATCCGGTGGCCTGCTACCCAATCAGGATGTGGCGCTGCGGGGGGTCCGCATCGGCCGTGTCGAGTCGCTGCAGATCACCGACAACGGGGTGAACGCCATCGCCAGCATCACGTCGAAGGTGCGGATCCCGGCGAACAGCGTCGTGCACGTCTCGGCACTCTCGCCGGCCGGTGAGCAGTACATCAACTTCGAAGCCGCATCCGACGCCGGACCGTATCTGCACGACGGCAGCCGCATCGCCCTGGACCACACCACCGTCCCCGTCAGCCTGGCGCGGTTGCTCGGCGACGCCGACGGGCTGCTGGCCCAGGTGGACCCCCACAAGATCGAGTTGATCAAGAAGGAACTGAGCCTGAGCAAGGAGGGTCCGGCGAAGCTGACCGCCATCGTCGACGGCGGCACGTTTTTGCTTTCGACGCTTGATTCGGTACTGCCCCAGACCACCAGCATCATCAAGACCAGCCGGGTCGTGCTCACCCTGGCGAGCGACAAGAATTCCGGCTTAGGCGCTGCCGCAACGGAACTCGACCAAACACTGACCGGCGTGGCCAGGATGCA